>VGDC01000047.1 GCA_016869895.1 Alphaproteobacteria bacterium | reverse complement strand
AGCGAAAATCGACCGGATGGATAGTGGAAACAGCCTTGGGAAGATTAGGCGCGAGCGGGAGCAGCACCGACCAGTGCTTCATCGCGTTTTTTGCTCACCTGTTCCTGCCAGCTCTGGTTCTCATCGCGGGCGGTGGCGGTGGGGCGTTCCGCGCGCTGCACATTGGCTGCGAAGGAAGGCTGTGCTTCTTCGACACCGCTGGGGATGCCAGCATCGCGCAGTTCCTGTTCGGCGCGGCGTTCAGCAGCCAGTTTGTCGCGCATCGCCTGTGGGTTCGGCGCGCCGGAGGTCTGACCGAAGACGAAGAACGGCATTTCACGGGCAGGCAACTCGCCGGAGTTCAAAGCTTTGGTCACATTCTCCAAATCCAGCTCGCGGCCGAAAGTGGTCACCGCTTTCGTCTGGTCAGCGGAGGACAGATGGTCATATTCCTTGCCGAAGGTGTATTTCACGCGGCCTTGCAGTCCGGGAGAAGCGGCGGTGAACACACCCATCACTTCTTCTTTGGTCGCTAGCTTGCCATCTTTCAAGTGGTCGTCAAGCGTCTGCACATGGTCTTCCACCGTGTGTTTGTCCAAGTGCAGCAGTTTTTTGCCGAGTGCGCCAACTGCTGCACCTGCAGCATGTAGGCTGCCGAAGCTCAACAGGCCGGTGGCGGCGACGAAGCCAAGGCCAGCGCCGGAAAGCAAACCCTGTGCGGCGGCGGCACCCGCCAGCGCGCCCAGTGGCGGGAACAAAGCGATAGCGGCGAAGACCGTGGCAAATGCAGCGGTGGTGGCGATGGCCATCTTCACTGTGCCGAAGGTCTTCATCTTCTTGTTGCGCTTCATCTCGTTATTGATAGCGGGATTCACTTCCGCCACGCTTTCCAGATCACGCAGATGGACTTTATCCGGCGTTTTGGACACGATGGAAGCGATCTGCGGGCGGTAGTTGTCCAACAGGTCGACGGATTTGGCTTTGTGCGCGAGATGATTGAAATAGGCGCTGACGGTGGTTCCCGCCGCGACCCCAAGCAAACCGAAGGGAGCGGAGGCCATGATGCCTGCGACATCATGTGCGTGACCGAGAGCTGCTGCGACGTGGGTGGTGTGGAGTGCGTCTTGGACGGTGTATACGCCCTTGCCTACGACTGAGGAAGCACCACCGCCAGCGGTCGCTTCCGTGGCTTTCTTGATGGCTTTTGTTCTGCTTCCGTTGTGGCTTTCGACCATGTCGATAGCGCTCCGATATTCTGTTATGCACTAGCTGGAAACAACTTCCAGCCCATTACGCATGATACATAATGACACAAAAAAACAGCAAAAAGTATGACGATTGTGTGAAATAAGCGCGATTTTTGCAGCGTTTTATGCGCGTGCAGGCTGCGCAGGTGCTTTCGTGGCTTGTTCGCGCTGTTGCGCAACCAGATCCTGCCAGAATTTCGCAGGCGCGATGTCGAGTGCTTCTTTGGGCAGATCCTTGCCCTCGATGACGGATTTTTCGACCGCATTCGCCAAGCGCGTGATTTCGCGATCCTGCTGCCAATCCTGCATCTTCTCTTTCACCGTGTAAGTCACATCGGCGATTTTGTTCTGCACCTGATCCAGCTGCTGCTGCGCATTCGCCTTGATGCGGTTCGCCAGCGATTCCGGAGGGATATAGCCAGAACTTTGCCCAGCGACGGTGAAGGCCAGTTCCTGTGGGCGGATATCGCCTTCATTCAGTTTATAGGTGATGTCGCCGAGATTCAGTGCTGCGCCGTATTTCTCGACCGCCGCCATGCGCTGGGTCTTGTCCAAATCGTCGAATTTCGTGCCGAAGGTGGATTCGATGTCCTGCGACAGCGCGGGGTTCGATTTTTCAAATACACCCAACACCTGCGCGTGGGTGATGACCTTGTCATCCTTGCCCAAATCCTTGATGGCATCCAGCGTGGTGGGTTTATCGATGTGGAAGAGTTTCTTGCCAGCATTCACCACCGCTTTGCGCGTGGCATGCATGATGCCCGCACCGGCGATGGCCGAACCGATGGCGAATGCGCCTTGCGCGATGACCCCACCCGCCAGAAGCGGCGGGAACATGGTGACGGCAGCGAATACAGCGGCGAAGGCCACGACCGTACCGATGACAGCGGCGGTGTTCTTGAGGTTGCGAGTAACGTCGTTACGGCGCAGTTCCTGCTTGAAAGCGGGGTTATCCTGCGCGACTTCTTTCAAATCCTCCACACCGATGGAGCCGAAGTCCTTACCACGGAAACTGCCCAGCTCTTCGCGGAAACGCTCTGTCAGCTGGGATTCGTGGTGTTTATGTTCGAGATGATTGATATAGGCGCTGATGCCCGCGCCCGCGCCGATGCTGACCAAGCCAGCCGTGCTGGAAAGCGCGATCTGTCCTGCGGTGAGACCTGCGTTCGCCGCACCGGAACCCAAGGCGGGCGCGATGTCCGTCGCCACCGAAGCCGCACCACCGCCCATCGCGAGTTTCAGGAACGCGCTGGTCACACCCGCCTGAACCTTGCGGCCAGTCTTCAGCGTCTGGAACTTCACTTCGTTCGCGTAATAGGTCAGGTTCTTCGCCAAAGCGCAGTTTTCCTCTGATTAGCATTCGTCGCTTGTAATATACCGTAATTCCCTTAATAGGAATATGAAGTTTTTGTGAAATACCCACCTCTCCGCCAAAGGTCATCCTCATGTCGAACGAAAAACCCACCCTCACCGGCCCCGCATTCCTGCCCGAATCCGGCGAAAAGCCCAAGAAACTCGTGGTTTTCCTGCATGGCCTTGGGGCGGATGGTCAAGACCTCATCGGCCTTGCGCCCGTCTTTGCGCAAGTGCTGCCGGATGCACAATTCGTTTCGCCGGATGCCCCTGAACCTTGCGATATGGCGCCTTATGGCTATCAGTGGTTCAGCCTGCAAGACCGCGCCTATCCGGCGATGCTGGCGGGTGTGGCCTCCGCGGCGCCCATCCTCAACCGCTTCATCGACCGCCAGCTGGAGCTGCTAGGGCTGGACGATAGCGACCTCGCGCTGGTCGGATTCTCGCAGGGCACGATGATGGCGCTTTACACCGCACTCCGCCGCCCGAACCCCTGCGCGGCAGTGGTCGGCTTCTCCGGTGCGCTCATCGCCCCTGAACTGCTGCATGATGAATTGGTGAGCAATGTTCCCGTTTGCCTCATCCATGGTGAAGCCGACCCCGTGGTGCCCTTCGGTGCAATGGAAGCGGCGGTAGCAGGCTTGCAGGCCGCGAAGGTCGATGTGGAATTCCACGCACGTCCGAACCTCGGCCATGGCATCGACCCCGAAGGCATCAAAATCGCCGGAAAGTTTCTGAAAACCCACTTGGGTTAAGAAGCGTCCACACCGATAGCTTGGCTAATGCTCGTGAATCCGTCGCGCTCCAGCGCGCTGGCGAGACCACGGCGGATGTCCGTAACCAGCCCGAACCCTTGATAGGCCAGCGCGGAATAAAGCTGCACGAGGGATGCTCCGCTGCGGATTTTCCCATAAGCATCCTCCGCCGAAGCCACACCGCCCACGCCAACCAACGGAATTTTTCCATCCGTTAGGCGATAGAACAGCTTGAGGCGGTCGGTGGAAAGCGTGAACAGAGGCTTACCGGAAAGACCTCCCTGCTCGGCTTTATGCGCACTGCGCAAAGTTTCAGAGCGGGAAATGGTGGTATTACTTACAATCAACGCATCCAGCGGATAGGCCGACAGCGTCTCGACCATCGCCGCCACTTGCTCATCTGTCAAATCCGGTGCGACCTTCAGCCACAGCGGCACACGGCGCGGAAGTTTTTCCCGCGCGCCGCACACGGCATCGAGCAATTCGGACAAGGCCGAACCCGCCTGCATATCCCGCAAGCCGGGGGTGTTCGGCGAAGAGATATTCACCGTCACATAATCGGCATATTCCGCCACGCCTTGCAGCATGGTGACATAATCCGCCACAGCGTCTTCACTGTCTTTATTCTTGCCGATGTTGATGCCCAACACCCCGCCATGGGCGCGCACTTGCGCCAGTTTCCCTTGTGCCGTCTGCAGACGGCGGCGGAGCGCATCCAACCCTTCATTATTGAACCCTAGGCGGTTGATGACCGCTTCATCTTCGGCCAAGCGGAACATGCGCGGTTTGGGATTACCCATCTGCGGGCGCGGCGTGACCGTACCGCACTCCACCGCTGCGAAGCCTTGTGCGAACAGCGGCACAGCGGCTTCGGCGTTCTTGTCGAACCCAGCAGCTAAGCCGATGGGATGGCGGAAATCCAGCCCCGAAACACGGATATTCAAGGGCCCATGCGCCAGATGAGGTTGGCTCGGCACGACACCCGCCGCCAAGGCGCGGATGGCCGCGCGATGCGCCGTTTCAGGGTCGATTTTGAACAGGAGGGGCTTGAGCAACGGATATATCTTCATGCCCCTTTTGTGTCACAAAAAGGCGCAATCCGTCAATCCGCCAGCGCGAGTTTCTTCTCTTTCAGCGCATCGGCCAGCAGTGGCATGGGGTTGATGGGCTTGCCCTCTTTGCGGATGGAGAAATCAAGGTGCGGCCCGGTGCTGCGCCCCGTGCTGCCCACCGTGCCGATACGGCGACCGGAAGCGACCTTCATGCCCATCTTCACGCTTTGTTTGCTGAGGTGACCATACAGCGCATAGGTGCCATCCGCATGGGTGATCTTCACGAAGCGGCCAAGGTTCTTATGGGTGCCGACACCCGTCACTTCACCATCCAGCGCAGCCAGAACAGGCGTGCCGATGGGCGCGGGAATATCGATACCTGCGTGGAAGCCCTGCTTGCCTGTGACCGGATGGCGGCGGATGCCGAAGGCGGAACTGATGCGGGTGTAATCATCCCCAGCGACCGGCCAGACAAAACCTTTCGATTTGGCTTTGGCAGCTTTCACCAGCTCTTTGTCCAGAGCGTCCTCTTCCTTCACGCCGAGCAGCGCGGCATCGGGCATATCCAAATCCGTGCCCAAATCCTCTTCCGTCAGGTCGTTGGATTCGTATTCGCCATCCGCGGCGTTCTCCAGCTGCGGCACGGTCTGCGGAAGGGCAGCATGTAGCGTAACGGGCACCGCCGCTGGCAGATTAGCCAGCACTTTCTCGTCCACCTCGCGCAGTAGCGAATCGGCGATGAGCGGCGCGGCTTGTCCTGCCACGGGCTCCTTGGTGATGAGCTGTTTCTGCGCGCGCTGATCCATCACAGGTGCCAGCGCGACGGCGATCATCTCACGGTTATCGACGGTCTTCGGCTTGCCTTCCTTATCGAAGCCTTTTTCCGGCCCCAGCAGCATTGCCAGTTTCACTTCGTCGGACACTTTGGGTTTTTCGCTGCGCGGGGTTTCGCGCAAGGCGATGAAGTTGGATTTCGCGCCGCTGCCGCCGTTCAGCGCCATCATTTTGCTCGAACCACCGCTACGGGCACTGCTTAAAGGAATGAACGTGCGCGGTTCGGCGGATTTCCTGTCGGATAAGGCGATGCCTTTGGAAAGCGGCAACATCTTATCGGAACGCACCAGCGGCACAAATTTCCGCCCCTCCGTCGCCGCATGGGCAGAAGATGCCAAAAGCGCGACGATGACGATGACGCAGCTTATCGCCACGTCCTTCGCTACTTTCCTGTTCAACACCAATAACATAAGCCTTTTTCCGTTCTGCTGCGGCTTTTTGCCGGACGCTTAAACGCAATGTACTGTCGTGGGAATACTTGCAACGACCATGCCAAAAGCGAAGAACGGCGGTTTTCTCAAGGCAAATGCGGCACAGCCCACCTTTTGCGGGATAGTTACGCCTTTTGCCGCAAAATGCTTTGCAATCAGGCTGTTTTTCTATAAGAATAACCCCCAAGAAAATACTTTCACGCAGCCAGAACACCACCGGTACCTAAGCCTCATGCGGAACTCCGACCTTTCCTGCCCTGCTTTCCCCGCACCACGCATCCGGGGCAAACATCTGCTGTCCGCCCTCCTCATCGGCACAGCGCTCTGCCTGCCTGTCGCTGCATCGGCACAGAACACCTCGGAACTCTACAACGCACCTTTGCAGGCTCCCGTTTCCGGCATGGCGACTCCTCGCGGGCAATATGTCATCCCCGGCACGCGCCCTGCATCCGGCAGTGATGCCCTGCCCTCGCCGAAGCTGTTGAAACGCCCCGATGAGCTGCCGTCGATTTCCTTGCCAGCGACCGCCGCGCCCGTGCGCCGCACCACAGGCACCATGCTGCCGTCCTATCCCACGACCCGCACCGTAAGCAGCGGCAGTGCCATCCAGAGGGGCGGCGTGGTGAAGGTCATTCCGCCGGTCATCATCGAATCGCCTATGGATGAAGGCGTTCAGGCTACCGTCACGACTATCCCCGTGCAACCTGAACCCATGCCCTTTGCCAAGCGCAGCGCACCGCTGACGGCATCCGCGCCCGTGGCGAAACCTGCTCTTATCGCGCCTCCTGCGGTGGTTTCCGCTCCAGTGGTCATCGCTCCGGTCGCCACTGCACCAGCCATCGTGCCCACGCCAACCGAAAAACCGCTGCCTGAGCGTATCCCTGCGCCGCAGCCTGTGGCACCCGTGCCGACCGCACCCGTAGTGGTCGCAGCACCGCAACGCCCAGAACCGATTATTCCGCTTGCCGAGGAAAACGACGCACCTTTACCATGGCAGAGCAAGAATATCGCCGAAACGCCCCCTGTGGTGGTTGCCGAGCCTGAACCCGCTCCAATAGCTCCTGTCGTGTCCCCCGCACCTGTGCCGCTGTCTGAGCCTGTTGCCGCTCCGGTGGAATTCGCGGAAGTCCCCTCAGCCGAAGCACCAGCCCCTGCACCCGTGCTGATTCCGCAGACGGTCGATGAAGAGACCCAGCCCATCATCGCTGCGCCCGTGCAGGAAGTGGTGGCTGCTCCCGCGCCCGAACTGTCCGAGAAATCCCGCTTCATCCTAGAGCAGACCCCGAAAGGCGTTGCTCCGAAGAAGGAAGTCATCGCGCGCAGCCCCAAACCCGTCATCATCAAACGTGAAGACCCCAGCGCAGGTAACATCCCCACCTTCGACGTGCGCGCCCATGAAGAAATGGGCATGAAGATCGAGGTGCGGAAGACGAATCCGAACGTGAACCAGTATCTTGATCAGGGCTATGAGAACCTCATCGCCGGACGCTATCAGATCGCCGCAGGGTATTATGAAGAAGCCCTGAGCGTCGAACCGCGCAACGAGAACGCCATGTTCGGTCTTGGCACGACTTACCAGAAACTGGGACGCAACGAAGAGGCGCGCGATACTTACGCGAAACTCCTCTCCTACAATCCCACCCATCTGGAAGGCCTGAACAACTTCATGGCGCTCATCAGCGAAGAAGCGCCCGAAGAGGCCATCGCCGAACTCGAGCGCATGGAGAAGGAAAGCCCCGATTTCAGCCCGATTCCTGCACAGCTGGGCATCATCTTCAGCAAGCAGGGGAATTACGCGAAGGCCGCGGAAAAGCTGGCGCGCGCACTGAACCTTTCGCCTGAGAACAACGCCTATAAATATAACCTCGCCATCGCGCTGGATAAACTCGGCCAAGGTCAGGCGGCAAGCGACCTTTATGTGCAGCTCATCAACGCGAGCAACGCAGGGCAGCCCATCCCCGGTGATCCGGAGACCATCCGCAACCGCATCATCTTCCTCAGCCAGAAACAACCGTAAGGCATAGACAGCCAGAGAGGGCCATCATGGAAATCACCGAACTTCTCCTCTTCACGCAAAAGAACCATGCCTCCGACCTGCACCTGACCGCCAATTCCCCGCCGCTCATCCGCGTGCATGGCGATGTCATCCCCATGAAGCTGCCTCCGCTCTCCGGCGATGAGATCAAACACCTCATCTACTCCATCATGACCGAAGCGCAACGCGCCGATTACGAGCGCGATTTGGAACTCGACTTCTCCATCTCCTTCTCGACGACCATGCGCTTCCGTGTGAACGCCTTCAACACCATCAACGGCCCTGCCGCTGTTTTCCGTGACATCCCCACCCAAATCAAAAGCCTTGACCAGCTCGGCGCACCGGAAGTGCTGAAACGCCTGACCAAGCTGCACAAAGGCCTCATCCTCGTGACAGGCCCGACGGGTTCGGGCAAATCCACGACGCTGGCGGCGATGGTCGATCTCATCAACTCTGAGCAATCCCGCCACATCCTGACGGTCGAAGACCCGGTGGAATTCGTGCATCAGTCGAAACGCTCGCTGGTGAACCAGCGCGAGGTCGGCTCTAGCACGAAAAGCTTCGCCCGTGCGCTGAAAAGCGCACTCCGCGAAGACCCGGACGTGATTCTGGTGGGCGAGATGCGCGACCTTGAGACCGTCCAGCTCGCCATCACCGCCGCAGAGACGGGGCACTTGGTCATGGGCACGCTGCACACCAACTCCGCACCCAAAACCATCGACCGTGTCATCGACGTGTTCCCCGCCGATAACCAAGAGATGATCCGCGCGATGCTTTCCGAATCGCTTCAGGCCGTCATCACCCAGAACCTCCTGAAAAAAGCCGATGGCTCTGGCCGTGTGGCGGCGCATGAGATTCTCATCGCCACCCCCGCAATCCGCAACCTCATCCGCGAGGCGAAAACCCCACAGATTAATTCACTCCTGCAGATCGGCAGCCGTCACGGCATGAACACCATGAAAGAATGCGTATATAAACTGGCGGAGCAAGGCATCGTCACCCGTGAAGATGCGAAAGCCGCCATCCACAGTGCTGAAGGCGATGACGAGGACGACGGCCACTCCAGCCCCGCATCCGGCGGGCAGAATGCACGTCCGAACCAGCATCAGCCGCTGCCGCAGCGTCCGATAAACACGTCACCCATGCGTCCGCAAGGCGGTGGTGGATCCGGTTTCTAACCCAAGAGGTGCTCTGTGGATTATAAGAAAATCGATGCTCTGTTTCAGGCCTCCATCGACCAAGGGGCATCGGATATCTACCTGACCTATAACTGCCCGCCGTGCCTGCGCATCAACGATAATATCCAGCCCTTGGGCGATATGCTTCTTTCGCAGTCGGACATCGATGCAATGCTGGAGGAGATGGTCGGCGAGGATAAAGTCGATGAATTCCGCTCTACACTGGAGCTGAACACCGCCATCCATTGGGGGAACGAAGCGCGCTTCCGCATCAACGCCTTCAAGCAGCAGCAGACCACCGCCATCGTAGTGCGTCGCATCCAAACCAAGATTCCCAGCATCGAATCGCTGAACCTGCCGCCGACCTATGCACAACTGGTGATGGAGAAGCGCGGCCTCATCCTCGTGGTCGGGCCGACCGGTTCGGGTAAATCCACCTCGCTCGCCGCCATGATAGGCTACCGCAACACCTACGGTTCCGGGCATATCATCACCATTGAAGACCCCATCGAATTCGTGCACCAGCATCAGGGATGCATCATCTCCCAGCGCGATGTGGGCATCGACACCTATTCCTACGGCCTCGCGCTGAAGAACGCCCTCCGTCAATCGCCTGACGTGGTGCTCATCGGCGAGGTGCGCGACCGCGAGACCATGGAACACGCCATCAACTTCTCTGAGACGGGTCACCTCGTGCTGGCGACCCTGCACGCGAAAAACGCCAGTCAAGCCATCG
>VGDC01000046.1 GCA_016869895.1 Alphaproteobacteria bacterium | reverse complement strand
TCGTGCTGCTCTATTCCATGTCATCGCTGCATCAGGCGAAATGGGAAGTCATCTCCGATTCGCTACAGGAGAGTTCATCCAACGTGAATGAAACGACGACCTATACCCCAGCCCGCAAGATGCTGACAGTGGAACAGGTGACGCTTGGGCAGGCGCGAAACCTCGATTATCTGTGGAATGTCATGCAGAAACGTTTCGCAGAACTTTCCGGATTGGAAGGGGTGACCATCATCCGCGAGCGGGACAGCATCACCATTTCGCTGAGCAGCGCAGACCTCTTCACCGATAAGGGCGCGGCGGCTAATCCGAAGGCGGCTGTCGCGCTGGAAAGCATCACCCAATTCCTGAACACCATCGACAATGCGGTGGCAATCGAGGGTTATAGTCGTGCATCCAGCATGGCCGGAACGGGCTATGCCTCTAATTGGGAGCTTTCCCTTGCGCGGGCGACCTCCGTGGCGGAACGCCTGCGGGCGGCGGGATACCGCAACGATATGACCGTTTACGGCAAGGGCGAAATGGCGAAGAAATCCGTGAAACAGAGCGGCGACCATGTGGACATCGTGGTGCGGGAAAACCTTGCAAATTAGTGCGGGTCGGGCTAATCCATTGAGGATAAAGAATCTGCCAGGAAATAGGGCGCATTGATGCGGAATAGAAGATATGCCGCCCGTTTCTTCGGGGGGGCGTTCATAGCGATAGCCTTGGCCTTCTCTCCCCTATCCACCGGATGGGCGCAGGAAGGCGCCAGCACACCGATGGTCACGGGACAGGTCGTGCGCGATTTCGCCCGCATCACCTTCCACTGGCCGGAGCGGGTGGACAGCTTCAGTGCAGACAGCAGCGGAAACCGTCTGACGGTGCGCTTCGACCGCCCTGTGCGCCCCAATTTCGGCGAAATCCTGCGCACGCTTTACCCCTATGTGACCAAGGCGGATCTCGCGGGTGATGGGCGCACCATCATCTTCACGATGAACAACGCCTATAAAACACGCAGTTTCATCACCGATTCGCAGACGGGCATCGACATCCTCTCGGTGAGCAAGACCAGCAAAACGCCTGCGCCAGAAGCGGAGACCGAGACAGCCGCAGCTGCGCCTGTGGCACCTAAACCCGCGCCAAAGCCAGCCGAACCGAAACCTGCCGAACCGAAACCAGCACCTAAAGCTGTTGAGCCACCCAAAAGCCCGATGAAGGTCGTGCCGGTGCCTTCGGCGAAACCCGCTGCGCCGAGCCGTGAGACCATACAGGCGACAGCCGCGCCTGTGGTGGAAGTGACGGAAACGCCAGCGGCGACACCTGCTCCCGTCACCCCTGCCCCCACTCCTCCGGCACCAGAGGTTGAACCTGTTCCTGTTGTGGAAGCACCTGCACCCGCCCCTGCGCCAGAGCCAGCGCCTGCTTCCGCGCCTGTAGCAGCCCCTACACCCGTCGCACCCGCGCCGACCATCACCCTGACCAACGAACCGGCAAGCGTGGTGCTTAAACAAGCCATGCCCGCCAATACCGTGCCCATCATCGGCGACCCGATGACTGTGACACTGGGCATGCAATACAAACAACCGCAGTTGACCTTCCCCTTCACCGACCGCGTGGCCGCCGCCACATGGATGCGTGGCCGCACCGCTTGGGTCTTGTTCAACAAGCCTTACAAGCTGAACGGGCTTGAAGCCGTACAGGAAGGCAGCAAAGGCTGGCTGGCGGGCATCCGTCAATATGGCGGTGAAGGCATCACCTTGCTACGGATGGATCTGGTGACCGACCTTTATGCCATCGCCGAAAAAGACCGTGAGGGCTATGCATGGAACGTGCGCATCTCCAGCTCGCCCGTGTTGCCTGTCGATCCCGTGGCGGCAGAACTGACCACCCAGAACGGCAAGACCTCGGCCTTCATCCCCGTGGGTGAAGCCAGCGGCCCCTACCCCGTCTTCGACCAGAGCAGCAACGAGAGCATGCTGGTGCTGCCGGTCTATGCTAGCGGCACAGGTCTTTCCCCCGCCCGCAGCTTCATCGAATTCATCCTGCCCACCACCGCGCAGGGCATAGTCGTCTCGCCCCTCGCCGATGGCGTAGCGGTCACACGCGACGAGCGCGGCATCTATGTGAATGTGGAAGGCGGCATGACGGTTTCCGATGAGGCGCGCGCGGCATCCACCCGCAGCATCAAGAAAGGCGACAGCAAAGCCCAGCTTTACAAGCCGACCTTCTTCCCCAACCGCGAATGGGCCGCGACGGATGAAGAGGATTTCCAGCGCAAGAGAACCTATTACCTGACCCAAGCCGCCGATGCGCAGAACATGCTGGAACGCAGCCAGTGGCGCAAGAAGCTGGCGGAACTGTATTTCAGCGCCGGCATGGAGAATGAGGTGTTGGGCGTGCTGGCGAACATCCGCCGCGATGACATCGACTTCTTCCGTGACAATAAATTGGCGGCGATGGAGGGCGCATCGCACTTCATCAACTACCGTCTGCCGGAAGCGGCGCTGAGCATGTCTTCCAACGTGCTCGACGACAGCGAAGAAGCACTCTTCCTGCGTAAAGTCATTGCCGCGGCGGGCAGCAGCGACAGCGAACCCGTGCCCTATATGCTCTACAACGACGCTTATTTGCGCCAATATCCGCGCGACCTGCGCCAGCGCATCGCCATCATCGCCGCGAACCAAGCCATCCAGCAGCGCGACTTCAAGACCCCGACGGAGATTTTCGCCTCGCTGGAAGAGGATGATAAAGCCGCCGGCATCGAGGATTACATCACCTTCATGAAAGCCCGTGTGACGGCGGAATCGGGCAAGCCAAAAGAAGCTGCGCGCACATGGAAGGAAATGGCATCCAACGTGGACGACCGCCAATTCCGCGCGCGCGCTGAGCTGGCACTCATCCTGCAAGGATTGCAAGACGAGACGATCGCGCCCGAAGAAGCACTGGAACGCCTCGACAAGCTGCGCATCGTCTGGCGCGGGGATGACCTCGAACGCTCGGTGCTGATGCTGGTCGGGCAGTTGAACGTCAACGAGGGCGATTATTGGGACGGCATGAAAGCATGGGAAGAACTGATGCAATACTTCCCCAACACCCCCGAATCCAATGAGGCCTACCGCCGCCTCGCCGAGACCTTCCGTAGTTTGTTCCTCGACGGGGAGGCCAATGACGCCGATCCGGTCAAAGCCATCGCGCTTTACGGCGAGTTCCAGGAACTCACCCCCATCGGGGATGAAGGCAATAAGGTCGTGCAGAATATCGTCGATCTGGAAGTGAAGATCGACCTGCTCGACCAAGCCGCCGAACGCCTGCAGAAACTGGTGCAGTTCCGCCTGAAGGGCGAAGAGAAGAGCCGCGCGGGGGCGCGTCTCGCTGTCATCAACCTCTTGAACCGCGCGCCGGAGAAAGCCATCGCCGCCTTGCAGATGTCCCGCGAAGAGGACGTGCCCGCCGCTCTCAGTCTGGAGCGCAACCGCATCGCCGCGCAAGCGCTTATCGACATGAAGAATTACGATCAGGCCTTGATGATGATCGAGGGCGATTTCAGCACCGAAGGCGAAGCCGTGCGCTTGGACGCGAACACCAAGAAAGAGGACTGGGCCTATGTGGTCGATATCCTCGAGAATATCCTGCGTTCACGCCCTGACCTGACCGCCCCCTTCACCGAAGAGGAAGGCCGCCAGCTGGTGCAACTGTGCTTGGCTTATATCTTCCTTGGCGAGACGGAACAGCTTTCTTATCTACGTGAGGCCTATACCCCGCTGATGGCAGAGAATAAATACAAGGACGAGTTCAAGTTCTTCACGCAGGACAACACCGCGTCCGGTCAGGACTTCAAGAAGGTCACCGAAGGCATCAACAACATGCAGGACTTCATGAACGGTTACCGCAAAAAGCTGAAGGAAACGCCGCTTTCCAAAGCGGTGGGCGACGAGAACGCCCCTGCCCCTGCTGGCGGTGAAGCGGCTGCCCCCGCCAATCCGCAATAAGGCTTGGTCGTCATCATTCCGTCATCATTCTCCGCTATGCTGATGCCAAAGAAGAGAAAAACCGGAGAGTTTTTGCGTGACTGACATCCCCTTAGAAAAGCAGACCTTCTTCAAAGAAGCGTTGGAGGGAAAGCCCCAACAACTCGTTCTGCCTTACGAAAGGGATATTCCACGGGCGAATGATGACACCTTGCGGTTCTTGCATGAAAAACTGCTGCCGGATAATGGGAAAGCCCTGAAATCATTGAAGCACCTTGCCGTGCAAGGATGCGAGTTGAGCGATGAGGGCGTGGCACTCCTGGCGGATATCATCTCGCATGCGCCGAACCTCCAGAAAATCAATTTCTACTATAATCAATTCACGCCCGAACAAACCGCGACTCTCGCAGAGAGCTTGCAAGGCCATAAGCACCTCAAGCAACTTTCCTTCGGCCATGAAAATCTGCATAGCGACAACGGCGAACTTTTCGGGAAAGTGCTTCAGGCAGTCCCCAATCTCGAATCGCTCAGCTTAAGTGGCTGCTCGCTGGGTAATAAGCCCTGTGAGGTTCTGGCTGACCACTTACCTAACAGCAAAATCAATTCTCTCAGTTTGAGCGCCATGGGCGTTTGGCCGGAAGGGATGGAGAAGCTCATCGAAGGTGTGGAGAAATCCGCGCAGGTCGTATCCTTCGGAATCAGCAAATACGCACCGGAACAGGCCGAAAGAAAACTGCCATTGCTGACCCGCGCGGCGTCCATCCCCCATCTGCGGCGAATCGAGATTTGGGAAAACGGGCTGGAATCCTCCGAGGTGCACAAGGTAACGCAGGCCATCGCCAAGAATACCTCGCTGGACGCAGTGTTTCTGGCAGAAAAGAAAATACCCAACGACCAGATGGGGCAAGCCGCACAGAAAATGCTGGGCGCGAACCCGTCCATCAAGCTGGCATCCGTGAAGGGCAAAAAGAACACCAGCATGAGCGAAAAAACGAGAACCGGCCTGCAAGAGACCGTGCGCGCCATTCCCGATTTCACCTCGCTTTACATAGGCGAAACCCGCATCACCGCTGCCGATTCCTTCATGCGCGATGATATAAGCAATCGCATCACCTATCATGACAATGCCACCGCAGCATTCAAAGGCCTTTCCTTCAACGAATTGAAGCTGCTGACGCTTCATCCCAAGTCGGTATTCCACCTCAGCCATAACTTCGTCGGGCCGATGCTGCGCGCTGAAAAAGCCTTTCCCCAGTTCATAGAACGATTGCCGGGGATTCCCGATTCACCCGAAGGATGGCAGAAACCGAACCGTTTAGGCTTTGCTCCTGTGGATAATCCCCTGCTATGGGACACGCCGGAGAAGGCAAAGGCCAATCTGGCTGCGATGCCACTGAACGCAGAAATGCTGCTGAAACCCAGCCCTAAGGGCATGTCACTGGCGGATGCGGCGATGGATACGCTGAGCGGCGAGGAATTCGTGCGCACCATCAATGCGCAAGGGATTCAACTCGGCGCGAAAGAACTGCTGGATGAAAAAGGGAATTTAAGCGCGTTCAGCAACAAACTCGCCTATAAAACGCCCTATATGCGTGCCGCTTTCATTGCGGAGAATTGGCTGGGCAAGAAGCCTTCGGAGATGCGGCGTGTCTTCTCCGCCATGCCCGATTATGTGAAAGAGAATCTGCCCCTGCACAGCTTAGAACAGCAGATGCGCCGCCACGCGCCCACCCAGACGAGCATCGGGCGTTAAGCGCTAGCCGCCGTAGCTTTTCACCAAGCTTCCGGCCACCATCGCCCAACCATCCACCAGCACGAAGAAGATGAGCTTGAACGGCAGTGAAATCATCACTGGCGGTAGCATCATCATACCCATCGACATGAGGATGGACGCCACGAGCATATCGATGACCACGAAGGGAATGAACAACAGGAAGCCGATTTCGAAGGCGCGCTTCAATTCGCTGATCATGAATGCGGGAATGAGCACACGGTACGGCGTATCCTCCGGTTTCTCCAGCGTCAAACCTGGCACCATCTCGGCGAAGAGGCGGATGTCGCGGTCGCGCGTGTGCCGCAACATGAAGGTGTGGAACGGCAACGCGGTGCGCTCGATGGCCGTCTCCTCGTTTATCTCTTCATTGATGAGCGGCAGGATGCCTTTGTCGTAAGCCTCTTGGAAGGTGGGCATCATGATGAACATGGTGAGGAACAGGGCAAGGCTGATGAGCACCTGGTTCGGCGGCGTCTGCTGGATACCGATGGCGTTACGCAGGAAGGACAGCACCACGATGATGCGCGTGAAGGACGTGACCATCACCAGAATCGCCGGTGCAAGGCTGAGCACAGTGATGAGCAGGATGATTTGAATCAGACGCGCGGTGGCGGATGCTCCGGCCTCGCCCTCCGCTCCGGCGGTTCCCGCGCCGAGGTTCAGGTTGAAACTGCCCGCCAGCGCATCCCCCGCAGGAAGCAGGAAGACAAGCGCGGCACAAAGCGCGAAGAACCAACCGATATGCTTACGCGTCATCATCTGTTTTTCCTGATATGAATTGCGGTTCTTCGGGGAGGAGCGGTTCTTTCTTGCGCGGGAAACCGCTTTCAATCACCTGCACGCCTTCGGGGCCTTTGACGATGAGGTGCTCGACCTCATCCCGCCGCACGATGAACAAACGGAAACGCGGATCGAGCGCGAGGGTTTCGGTGACTTGCAGGCGTGCTTCGCCCTTGGGCTTGATGTTCAGGCTCTTCGCGCCGTATTTGCGGGCGAGTAGGCCGAGGATGCCGATAAGCCCCAGCACGAAGACGAAAGAGAAAAGGAAGCGTTCAAGCCCGACGAATTCCATGCGATTTTATTCCGGCTTCACAGGGGGAACGGCTGCGGTCGTGTAGGCCTTGGCGGCCTTCTGGCGGCGATCGAGGGAGGACAGCTCCGCCTCGATGTCGCCCTGCACGTTCTCCAGCCCGAGTTTCAAGGTCTCTAAGGCCTCGCCCAGTGCGCCAAGGCGTTCTTCATAGACAGCGGCTTCTTCGCGGGGCAAATCCAGAATCGCATCGCACAGCTCCTGCACCTTGGCATCCAGACCGGACAGGTCGGCATCGCCACCGTTGGACACATGCTCCTGCGTGGCCAACACGAAACGGGCGATGTGTTCCCACAGTTCTTCGGGGGTCTCTTTGTGCTTGCTCATGATGCGTCGCCTTCTTTCAGTGTATTTTGCTGCGCGGAAGGTCTTTTTACCTTCAATTTCATCGCCTGTCCATTGGCGCGGTACACATAGGACAGGATTTCCCCCACCGCCTGATAGGTCTCCAGCGGAATCAGCGAATCCACCTCCATCACGGAGAGCACCTCGATGAGGTCGGCATCCTCACGCACTTTGATGCCGTTGGCGAAGGCGATGGCCATGATCTGCTCGGCGATGTGCCCCTGCCCGCTCGCTACGATGCGCGGCACGGGCGCTTTGGATTTATCATACTCCAAAGCCACGGCCTTCTGCCGCTTGGGCGTATTCGCGCGCAGCGGGCCGAAGGGGGAAGGAATCAGCTCATCGTCATCCATGGGTGTCTCCCGCGATGCGTTCGCTTATTTCCGGCTGGTGTCGATGTGGATGCCATCGGTGGCACTGAGAATGTCGAAATCGCCCACACCTGTCGATGCGGTGCGGTTCGCCTCGGTTATCTTCTCGTGGATCTCCTTGCGGAGCACGGTGACTTCCGGCGGGAAGGTGAAGCCGATCTTCGCGGTTTTTCCGCGCACCTCGACCACCGTCAACTCGATGGAATTGTTTATGATTACGGATTCGCCGACCTTGCGCGACAGGTAAAGCATTTGATTATCCTCTGCAAATATGTTTTGCGCCGATGCGTTCATTGCGAACGGTACGGCTCCCTACTGGAAAACGAGTACCATATTGTGTTTTCTTATTTTTTGCCATCATAGCACAGTAAGATTCCGCTGGCAAAGGCTTAGAAAACACGGTATGATATACCTGTGATAAAGCAAATACCCGGACTCCACAACAAAAAAGGAATCCTGCATTATCAACGACATAGCAGGAATAACCGGGTACGAAACAATCGCTTGTCATGTCTCATCGCGGATCCGGGCTGGCTTCTTCAGGGAAGATTCCAGCCTTTAGGAATGTCCAATTCCCGCTTAGCCATCGTGGCGAAAGCGGAACATAAGGAAGGTTTCCATGGATTTTTCGAAAATCGCGCTCTTCTCGATGATGAAGACGAAGATGGGTTATCTCAGCGAACGTCAGGATGTGCTCTCGCAGAACATCGCGAACGTCGATACGCCGGGGTATCAGGCACGCGACCTCAAAAAACTCGAATTCGAGAATATGGCCTTGGATCATGCGAACAAGCTGTCCATGCGCACTAGCTCGCCTGCACACCAGCAGCCGAGCCAACAGGAAGCCGATTTCCGCGCCGAGAAAATCCGCAAGACCTATGAGATGTCCCCCACCAAGAACAAAGTGGTGATCGAGGAGCAGATGATGAAGGTCGCGGAAACGAGCATGCAGTATCAGGCGACGACGAATCTGTATAAGAAGATGTCGGAAATGTTCAAAACCGCCATCGGCAACCGCTAATAGGGAAAGGAATATATCATGGTTGATCTGGTCAATTCCCTTCACATCGCGGCATCGGGCATGAAAGCGCAGGGCGACCGCCTGCGCGTCGTTTCCCAGAACATCGCCAACGCCGATTCGCTGCCGACCAAACCGGGCGAGATGCCCTATCGCCGCAAGACCATCTCCTTCAAGGAGCGTCTGGACAAAGAGACCGGCGTGGACAAGGTGAAGGTCTATAAATACGGTTATGACGACAGCGATTTCAAAAAGAAATATGACCCAGGCCACCCTGCCGCCGATGCGGAGGGTTATGTGCTGACCCCGAACGTCAACACCATCATGGAGATGGTGGATATGAAGGAAGCGCAACGTGGTTATGAAGCCAACCTGAACGTCATCGAAGTCTCGAAAAGCATGATACAGCGCACCGTGGATATGCTGCGCTAAACAGTGGGACGCTGGCTAAGTAAGCCGGCCATCCGCTAAAAGGAAGAAGAAATGACCGACCTGAAATTCAATGCCGCGCTGAACGCGTATAAGACCGCCTCGCAGATGGGTGGCGGCATGCCCAAACTCGGCGGCGAAGAGGAGCAACAAGGCCCTTCGTTCACCGAACTGCTTGGTGATTCGCTGAGCGACGCACGCACGACCGGATACAAAACCGAAAGCATTAGTGCGAAATCCATCGCGGAGAAAGCGGAGCTGCATGAATTGGTGACTTCGGTGACAAATGCCGAATTGACGCTGAACACCGTGGTGGCCGTGCGCGATAAAGTCCTACAGGCGTACCAAGACATCATCAAGATGCCTATCTAGAGCATTGCGCGTGGCTATTGCGTCGCCCGTGATTGTGACCTATCCTGTGGCGAAATGAATAGTCGAATACGAGGCATCCCCGCATGAATTCCATGGAAGTGATAGAACTGATTCAGGAGGCGCTCATCCTCCTGCTCAAGATTTCTGCGCCTGTCATGCTCGTGGCACTCGTCGTCGGTTTGGCAATCGCCCTTTTCCAAGCACTCACCCAGATTCAGGAGATGACGCTGACCTTCGTGCCGAAGATCATCTGCATCTTCCT
>VGDC01000045.1 GCA_016869895.1 Alphaproteobacteria bacterium | reverse complement strand
ACGGTTCAAATGTGAACTTTATGTTACAGGGGTTAATATATTGAATATTATTGATTTCGATACACAACCTGAAGTAATGGAGGAACTTCGGTTATTAGCGTCCCAGCGTTCCGCCGGAACGGGAAAGACGAGAAAGGACGGACTGGATGCTGATGTCTTCACGCTGGCGTTCGGGGACGAGGGCGAACATCCCCATCACTTCCTGACGGGATTTGCCCATGAGGTTATCCGCCCCGAAAAGCGCAGAGGTGCTGCCCTTCTCACTCAGCGTTTCCATCAACCAGCTGGGGCGCGGGGAATCCCCTTCCCGCAGATCCTTCGCACCGAGTTTGATGCCACGGCTATTCAGATGCGGAATCAACACATCGGCATCCACGGCATGGCTCAGCGCATTAAGCAGGCTAGTGCCTTTCGGCGTCTTTTGGCGCAAGGTCTCCGGTGTCAGCGGCAGGTCGGACAGTACCGCCAGCGCATCCTTCCCGTTCCACGCGCGGGGGTTATCCAGCGGCGCGAAACCGCGCGCATCGGGGGTGAAGAGCGCATCGATGGTCGCATTCTCCGGCACTTTGGGGAGCGATTCGAGAAACGCCTCATACTCCTGCTTCACCTGTTCGGGCGGCACGGTGCCGATATGCAGCAATCCTGATTCAAAAATCGCGGATTTCCGGTCTTCCATGAATTGCAGGCGGCGCGGCACTTGCTGCCCGATTTCGCCCTGCAGCACCATGACCGCATGTTTGACGGCGGCGTCATTCTTGTGGACGATTTGCACGATCTCCTCCGTGCGCGGCTCTATGCCCAGCAGGTTCGGCGAGGGAGCGCGCAGGAAAGCGTTTTCGAGAAGCTTGTTCGTGGCATCATCGCCATTGTCGCAGGAGACCTGTATCAACGAACGATTATCCCGCGTGACGGCATGAGCGAAGGCGCGCATGCCCTTTTTGCCGAGATGGTTATGGTTGAAAGACACTTTCAGGAGTTTATCACCCGCAGAACCGATGGCTTTGGAAACGGCTTCTATCCCCTCGTCGCCCAAACGGCAGGCGTCGGCCTGAATGCTGCGGATGCGCGGCGCGGATGCGATGAAACCCGCCAGCGCTGCACCGCCCCTGCCGTCCAAGGGATTCTGACTGATGTCCAAAGTTGTCAAACTGGGGTGGCTTTTGATGCCGTCGAGCAGTTTCTCCGCCCATGCGCCATCGAGCATCGTTTTACGGAAGGTGAACTTCTCCAGATTCGGCGCAGCATCAAGCACCTTCAGCACGTCGGCTGTATTGCCGATGCGCAACCCGCAATCATCCATCTTGAGTTTACGCGCCTGCGGACGTTTGGCGAGTTGCTCGGCCAAGAAATCCAAGGCACCATCCGCGCTGAGACGCACTTCCTCGAAGTCGTATTCTCCACGACCCGCGTTGTCGCCCATCTCCAGCAATGCCATGATCTGGCCGCGGATGGTGTTATCCTTGAGCTTCTCGGACGCCGCTTCAGCCACGCGCCGCGCCTTTTTCATCGCTGCCGGTGCTGTTCACGCGCGGGTGGATTTTCTTCGCGCCGTCCTGCGTGCGAGGAATCCAGCAGTTGCGGTCTTTCGCGGCTTCGTGCTGTTCGGCTTTCAGGCTTTCCTTGTATTTATCCTGACTGATGGGGCCAAGGGACTGCTCAAGGAAGGCATGGGTCTCGACCATTTCCTCGATGACCTTTTCGGTGGGTTTGCCCGCGCCATGCCCCGCCTTCGCATCCACGCGCATCAAGCACAGGGAATCCTTCGCGGCTTTCTCCTGGAAAGTCGCCACGAATTTGAACGCGTGGGACGGCACTACGCGGTCGTCGTGGTCTGCGGTCTTCACCAGAATCGGGGGATATTTGCCGCCTTCCTTGACGTTATGCAGCGGCGAATAGGTCATCGAATAATCGAAATCTTCCTTGTTCTTTTCGGGGTGGCCATAATCCGAACGCCATGCCGCACCGTAAGTGTGTTTATCGAAGCGGAGCATATCCGTCACCGGAACGGAGGAGATGACCGCGCCGAAGAGTTCGGGGCGTTGCAGAGCGGTCGCCAGCGTCAAGAGACCACCATTGCTGCCGCCTTCGATGGCGATGCGTTCCGGCTTGGTGTATTTATCTTCGATGAGTTTCTCGGCGCAGGCGGCGAAGTCGTCGAAGGTGTTCTGCTTGTTGAGCAAGCGGCCACCATCATACCATTCCTTGCCGAATTCATCGCCGCCGCGCAGATTGGCCTGCACGTAAACGCCGCCTTCCTTCACCCAGTTGTAGACGCTGTTGCTGTAACCCGGTGTCAGGCCGCTGGCGAATCCGCCATAGCCGTAGAGCTTCACGGCCGCGGTGCCGTCGAGCTTGGTGTCCTTGCCACGGATGACGGTCATCGGCACTTGTGTGCCGTCTTTCGAGGTCGCATAGATGCGCTCGACGATGGCATCGGAAAGGTCGACCTTCGCAGCGGATTTCTTCCACTCGGTCATCTCGTTGGTGTCGATGTCGTATTTATATTTCGTGCCGGGGGATTGGAACCCGCTGACGGTCAGCAGCAATTCCTTGTCTTCAGGGTTCATCTTGCCCCAGCTGGCGATGGACTGCGTGGGCAGCGGCACGTCATGCAGGTATTCGCCTGCCACGTTGTGGATAGCGATTTTGCTGGCGGTGTCGTGCGAATAGCCGACCATCAGCTTGCCCTGCTGGATATGCCCCCATTCGAGCACGTCCTTCTCCGGTTCGGGAATGATGGTCTCCCAGTTCTTCGGGTCGGGCTGGGCGGGGTCGATGCTGACGAGGCGGCCGCGTGGTGCACCGAGGCTGGTCACCGCATAGATTTTTCCGCCCACTTCCGCCACGGGATCAAGGGTGGATTGCCCATCATCGAACAGCTTCTCGAATGGCTTATCCGTGCCTTTTTCACGCAGGTAGATGCCATCGGCGCGCAACGTGCCGATGCGGGTGGACATGAAATCATATTTGCCCCACTCGCCTTTCTCGTCACGCAGACGGATCGGGCTGGCGTGGGAATCCTCGGCTTCGATGCTGAAGACTTCCTTGTCTTTGGACACATCATCACCCACCGTGTGGTGCTTGGTGACGAAGCGTTTCTTCTCGTCGTTCGCGGGATAGGTGTATTGGAATCCTTTAGAGCTATCGCGATCCCACTCCACGCCCGTGAACCGACAACCCTCGATGACGTCAGGCAAATCCTTGCCGGTGGCGATGTCTTTGATGTGCAGGGTCTGCGCGTCCGAGCCGGATTGGGAGGTCAGATACGCATAATATTTGCCGTCCGGACTGGTGGCAGAGCCGGAAAGCGCGATGGTGCCGTCTTCGCTCAGTTTGTTCGGGTCGAGCAACACGGTCGGCTCGCCTTCCAAGCTGTCACGCTTCATCACGATGGGCTGCGGGGTCTTGCCGTCATAGAAGCTGCTGAGGAACACGTCGTTATAGCGGCTAGGGATGCTCTCACGCGGATATTCCCAGATGTCCTTCAAATGGTCGGTCAACGCTTGCTTGTCTTCCACGTCCTTCACGAATTCCGAGAAGCGCGCGTTCTGCGTGGCCGTCCAGTCAGCCGTGGCTTTCGCGTCGAGGTCTTCCAGCGGGCGGTAGGGGTCAGGCACGGAAACACCGTGATACACATCCACCGTGCCATCCTTCGGCGCGGGCGCGGGAGGATTGTTCTTGCTGAATTCTTCGGTGAATTTACGCTGTTTGGTGCTCATGCGTGCTGCTCCTGTGTGATTGGATGCAGCAGCATACCCGTTTTGAGTGACAGGATTATGACAATTATCAGGATTTGCGGTTGGCGGCTTGCCAGTCGCGCAGGTCACCCGCTTTGTATTTATGCGCCTTGCCGAAGGTCTGGAATTTCGGGCCACCGCCCCTCAGGCGGTACGCTTGCAAGGCGCGGCGCGAAATGCCCAAAGCCAGCGCGGCCTCATTCTCGGTCAACTGCCCGCTCGCAGGATATTCCGACAGCGGCTTGCCCTTTGTTTTGGGCGCCTTCTGGGGTGATTCTGGCCTGAGGCGCACATCGATGAACACCGCTTCCGCATGGGTCAGAGTGGATTTCTTCCAATCCACCTCACCAGAAACGAACATATCCGCCGGAATGATGAACGCCGTTTTCCCGCCCTTTTGCACGCCAGACGCAATAAGCTGCGATTTCAAGATGCGCGTCATGGTGTCGTGGCGAGACGATGGCTCGGAAGCCGTGTCGTTCAACAGCGTGCCTTGCGCGTGTTCCTGCGGGTCTATGGAATCAGGATGGGACATGGAAACGGCGCTTCTCGTCCTGCTCCTGAGAGCGTGTGTAGTGGGGGAAAGTGGTGAGCCCAGCAGGATTAGCTGCGCTGCCTGCTTGCGCAGGTCGAACCACAGGTTCGAATAAGCCTTTTTTCTTCACTGCAGCATCCTTTCAGGATGCTTCGGGAAGAAAGTGGTGAGCCCAGCAGGATTCGAACCTGCGACCCTCTGATTAAAAGTCAGATGCTCTACCAGCTGAGCTATAGGCTCCCATTCAAGTGCGCCGCTGGTACGGCGCCGGAAGAGTTCTGAAAATAGGAATTTCCGAAGTTTTGTCAATCTTAATATCACTCTGGGACGTAATTAAATGTCGATTGCTGTTTTTTGCCCCCGCCACCGCGTGCTTCCTTCTGCTTCACCTCGGCCTCCATCTCTGCGTGATACAGTTCATCCATGCGGCCTTCCGTGATGGCAGCGCGGATACGGCGCATCAATTCCTGATAGAAATGCAGGTTGTGCTGAGTCATCAGCATAGACCCCAGAATCTCGTTCAGTTTCACCAGATGGTGGATATAGGCCTTGCTGAACTGGGTGCAGGCAGGGCAAGAACAGCTGGGGTCGAGGGGAGACAAGTCTTCCGCATATTTTGCATTGCGGATGTTCACCTCTCCCTCGGAGGTGTAGGCTCGCCCATTACGCGCCACGCGGGTGGGCAAAACGCAGTCGAACATATCCACCCCGCGCCATACCGCACCGACGATGTCTGTGGGCTTGCCGACGCCCATCAGATAGCGCGGCTTGTCTTCGGGCAGCATATCAGGCGTATAATCCAACACCTCGAACATCTTCTCCTGCCCCTCGCCCACCGCCAGACCGCCGATGGCATAACCATCAAAGCCGATTTCCGTCAGCGCTTTGGCCGAGAATTCGCGGTGTTTGGGATAGATTCCGCCTTGGTTGATGCCGAACAGGCCATAGCCCTCGCGTGGCTGGAATGCGGCCTTCGAGCGCGCCGCCCAGCGCATGGACATCTCCATGCTCTTCACCAGCTGTTTCTCTTCACAAGGATATGGCGGGCATTCGTCGAGCACCATGGTGATGGTGCTGCCGAGCAGATGCTGAATTTCGATGGAGCGTTCCGGCGTCATGCTGTGCTTGCTGCCGTCCATATGCGATTGGAACGTTACGCCCTCTTCGGTGATTTTGCGAAGGCCCGAAAGGCTCATCACCTGAAACCCGCCCGAATCCGTGAGAATCGGTTTGCTCCAGTTCATGAATTTGTGCAAGCCACCCAACCGCGCCATGCGCTCCGCACCGGGGCGCAGCATGAGGTGATAGGTATTCCCCAGCAGAATCTCCGCGCCCGTGGCCGCGACTTCTTCAGGACGCATGGCTTTCACCGTCGCCGCCGTGCCTACCGGCATGAACACAGGCGTATGGATCACTCCATGCGCGGTGTGCAGCTTGCCCGTACGGGCTTTACCATCGGTTTTCAGGCGTTCAAAGTGGAAAGCAGTCATGGGTGGTCTTTCTTGAATAACAAACTCGCATCACCGTAAGAATAGAAACGGTAAGCATTATCAATGGCATATTGGTAGGCGGCACGCATTTCGGCGAATCCGGCGAAGGCGGAGACGAGCATGAAAAGCGTCGAGCGCGGCAGGTGGAAATTGGTGAGTAGCACATCCACCGCGCGGAAGCGATAACCCGGGGTGATGAAGATGTCGGTCTCACCCGTGAACGGGCGCACGATGCCGCTTTCATCGGTCACGGATTCCAGCGTGCGCAGCGCGGTCGTGCCCACCGCGACGATGCGCCCACCCGCCGCTTTCGCCGCATTGATGGCATCCGCCTGTGCTTGGGTCACGATGACCATCTCGCTATGCATCTTGTGGTCTTTGGTGTCGTCCACTTTCACGGGCAGGAACGTGCCCGCGCCGACATGCAGCGTCACTTCCACGCGCTTCACGCCCTTGGCTTCCAGCGCCGCCAGCAACTCCGGTGTGAAATGCAGCCCCGCCGTGGGTGCGGCCACCGCACCTTCTTCCTTGGCGAACACGGTCTGATAGCTGCTATCGTCCGTCTTGTCGCCCTTGCGGTGCATATAGGGCGGCAGCGGCATGGAGCCATATTGATGCAATTTGGCGAACAGTGCCTCCCCCTCCGCATTAAAGCGCAGCGCGACCTCGCCGGATTCCAGCTTGTCTTCCACCAGCGCAGTCAGGTCTTCCGCCACTACGAAGGTCTCGCCGATGCGGAGTTTCTTAGCTGGCTTTGCGAAAAAATTCCAAAGGCCGCCCTCAATATGCTTCAGCAGGGTGACTTCGATGGTCGCCTCGCCACGCTTTCCTATCAACCGCGCAGGGATGACCTTGGTGTTATTCAACACAAGGATATCCCCTGCACGGAGGAAATCGGGAAGATTGCGAACCGTCGAATCGTCTATTTGCGTCCGCTGCGGAACATTCTGTTCCTCACATGACGCGCCGCTTCGCGGGCTGATGGCTCGCTCGGACTGCTGTCCTCGCCCTGCTATTTCACCACTGCACCCCACCAAAAGCAAACGCGCCGCGTCACGAGGGGTGACGGGGCGCGTTGCGATCCGGTCAGGCGGCAATTCGAAGTCGAAATCATCGACCTTCATAATGTCGCCCTGCCTCTTCCGTTACTGCGCAGCAGTAGCGGGGGCTACAGCGTCTTTGCCTTCATCGGCGGCGACGATGACTTTCACGATTTTGTCAGGCTTGGCGACAGAACCGTTGTTGTAAGGGTTGCCCTTCTGGATTTTATCGACGAATTCCATGCCGGAGACGACTTTGCCCCACGCGCTGTACTGGCCATCCAAGTGGGTGGAATCAGCAAGCATGATGAAGAACTGGCTGTCTGCGGAATCGGGGGAAGCCGCACGCGCCATCGAGGTCACACCACGGACGTGTTTGATGTCGTTGAATTCGGCTTTGATGTTCTTGCCGGAGCCGCCAGTGCCGGTGCCGGTGGGGTCACCGCCCTGCGCCATGAAACCGTCGATGACGCGGTGGAACACGGTGCCGTCATAGAAGCCCTGACGCACGAGTTCTTTGATGCGCGCCACATGCTGGGGAGCTTTGTCGGGATACATCTCGATGACCACGCGACCATCCTTCAGGTCGAGGTAGAGAGTGTTCTCAAGGTCGGCGGCGGATGCGGAAGCGGTCATAAGGAAAAGTCCCAGGAAAGCGGTTAGAAGAGTGCGCAGCATGATAGCTCCTTACACTTGGGTTTGAAGGTAGTTCTCAACACCGAGCACTTTAATCAGGTCGAGCTGTTTACGCAACCAGTCATAATGGTCTTCTTCACTCTTCAGGATGTCCTGAAGCAGATTGCTGCTGGTGATGTCGCCCTCCTTTTCGCAGGTGGCGATGGCGACCACGAGGTCTTTATGTGCTTTTTCCTCGATTTTCAGGTCGCATTCCAGCATTTCCTGCGGGGTTTCGCCCACCATCAGGCGGCCAAGATCCTGCAGGTTCGGCAGACCGCCGATGAGGAGAATGCGGTCACACAGCACATCAGCGTGTTTCATTTCGTCGATGGATTCTTCGTATTCCTTGGTCGCGAGCTTCTCGAAACCCATGTGTTTCAGGGTCTTGGCGTGGAGGAAGTACTGGTTGATGGCCGTCAGCTCGTTCTTGAGAATCGAGTTCAGGGCTTTGACGACAGCGGCGTTGGCTTTGCTCATGATATGTTCCTTAGCGTTCACGGATGGATGAACCGCTTATAACCGAAAGGGCATACCTGTGCAAGTCGCTGTATAACAAATGTTTCAGCGAATGATTATCAGTCGGATTCGCAAAACCTTGGAGTGAATTATTGTGCGACCTGAGTCATCGCGGCGCAGCCGGAGGGAATCGCATCGCGCACATAAGGCACGCACTTGCCGCACTGGGGTTTACAGCCGTGGTGTTTATAGACGTCGCCCGCGCATTGCGCGCCTTCGGCGATGGCGGTTGCCATGTCTTTTTCACGGAGATTGTTGCAGAAGCAGATTATCATTCGGGGCGCGGCTCAGTTGAGAATGAAAAGCAATTACACGGAATATATTGCGATTCATTCTCACGCGCAAGGGGGTTTTTACGCTCCCTTAATGTTTTTTCTTTCCGCCCGTGCAGATAAGGTCATGTAGGGAATGCTCCACATCCGGCTTGTTCGCATCCTTCACCCCTTTGCGAAGCGCCGCCTGCGCCTCGGCAGCTAGCCCTTCATAATAGGCGCGTATCTTCTCTATCTCGTGCTCCTCCATCTCCTCCAAATCCAGCAGCGCATTATGCGCGTGGCGGTTGGCACGGATAAGCTCGTCGAGCTTTATCTGCACGGCGGCGGAATCCTTATTTTGTGTGTGCTGGATGATGAAGACCATAAGGAAGGTGATGATGGTGGTGGAGGTGTTGATGACCAGCTGCCACGTTTCGGAAAAGCCGAAGAACGGGCCGCATATCGCCCAAAGCACCACTGCGCCGGCTGCACAGGCGAATGCCCATGGGCTGCCGCAAACTTGCGAGACGATTTTGGCGAAACGCCCGAAAACACTGTCTTTTCTGTCCATGACACACTCCTTGTTGCGGCGAATCTAGCGCAATCGGAATGAAATGTCAGGTGGTTTGCAGAAGGTCGCGTCGCTCAAAGCGCAAAGCTTCGCCCACGATGGCTGCGGCAAGGCGCGCGCCCAGCTCGCTTGCGCCGAATTCCGGATGCCACTGGACGCCCAGCACGAACTGGTCGGCATAGCGGCCTCCCGCGCGGGGTTCGATAGCCTCGATGATGCCGTCATCCGAACGGGCGGAGACGATGAATTCACCATGCACCGCATCCACCGCCTGATGGTGGAAACTGTTCTCGTTCCACTTCCCGCCGCCCCCTGCGATACCCGCCAAGACGCTGGAAGATTCGATGACGATAGGCTGGACGGGCGTGAACGGTGCGATTTCCCCTTGGGAATGGCGGTCATGCCCCAGCAAATCCGGCAAGTGCTGATAGAGCGTGCCGCCGTGGTTTGCGTGGTCGAGGGTGTTGATGCGCTGCATGCCCCCGCAGATGCCCATAAGCGGCATTTTCGCATCCAGCGCAAGGCGGATGGCCGCTTCCTCGAAATGGCGGCGTGCGCTGTCCTTCTCCACATTGGTGGCGGGGTGCACGGGCTGGCCATAAGCCGCGGGGTCGACATCGTCATAATTCCCCATCAACACCAAACCATCGAGGCAGGCGAAATTCTCGTGGAGATGGTCTTCCGCGTTCAGGTTCTGCAGGACTTTGGGGATGCCGCCCGCCGAGCGCACCTGCGTGACCACAGCCACCAGCGACCCCGAAACCGAGGTGCTTCCACAACTGATACCGATGACGGGGGCTTTGGTCACGTCTCATCCGTTATATTGGCGTTTATGGCACTATAACGGATTGTGGCGACAAGGTCAC
>VGDC01000044.1 GCA_016869895.1 Alphaproteobacteria bacterium | reverse complement strand
GCCGACGATGGTGCCCACCATGAACAAGGCGGTCACGTTCTCATAATGGATGCCCGCACCGATGATGACGGACATAGCGGCGACCACCCCGAAGAGCGCACCTGCGCCGACGAACATGGCTTGCGCCAAGCTTTGCTCCTCCGGCATCACCAGATAGCTACGCGGTGCGCGCGCATCCCCCGCTAAGCTGCGCGGGCGTTTCATCGTGCTGTGGTAGACCTTCTGCACTTCCGCCGCATTGGTCACCACGCTGATGTCCTGCCGCGCGAAATGCTTCTGCTCCAGCTCGTCGATCGCCGCCATCAGGCTTCTGTCGTCGGGGAATATGCCGACCGCCTCTCGCACGATCGCTTGTTTCTCACTTTCATTCACGCCAATCATGATGCTTCTCCTGCATGCTATTTTCCTTTATTTAATCATAGCGTTATGCGGATAAATCCGTTGTTGCTGGCACGCGGGCGCATCATAAACGCGCCACAAGTTCAAAATGGCACAATCGTTGTCAGGCGGGGGATTTTGGGGGTGGACAGCGGGTTTTAACGTGTTAGTATCGCCCTCCGTTCCGTTGCAATGGATGTTGTATGTTCGATATCGAGTTCCTGAAAACCGCTTTCCTGACGCTTTTCGTCGCCGTTGACCCGCCCGGTCTGGCGGCGATATTCGTTGCGCTCACCGCGCATATGACCGCGCTGGAGCGTAAAAGCACGGCGTATCGCTCGGTCATCATCGCCTTCTGCATTCTGGCGGCGGGTGCGCTCGGTGGCAAACCGCTGCTGGAAGCCCTCGGCATCAGCATTCCCGCCTTCCGCATCGCCGGTGGCTTGCTGCTGTTCTACATCGCCTTCGAAATGGTCTTCGAGCGTCGGCAAGAACGCAAAAGCAGCAATGCGGAAGACATCGCCCACGAACACCCCAACGCCATCGCCGCCTTCCCGCTGGCGATTCCCCTCATGGCAGGCCCCGGCGCCATCACCGCGACCATCCTGCAAGCCAGCAACGCGGGGCATTGGCTGAACCTCGCCGCGCTCTTCGGCATCCTGTTCATCATCATGGCCTCCTGCTTGGTGGTGTTCCTGCTCGCCAACCCGATAGACCGCTTCCTCGGCCAGACGGGGCGCGTCATCCTTACGCGTCTGCTCGGCGTGTTGCTGGCGGCCATGGCCATCCAGACCATCGGCGACGGCATCTCCAATTTCATCCTGAACCTGCAAGCCGCCCATGGCTAGGCTCATCGCCGTTCTGTGCATCCTGCTGGGGCTTTGCACCCCTGCGCATGCCCGTGAACGCATCGTTGAAATCGCCGGATTGACCGTGCATGAATGGCCGCCCGCCGTGCAGCATTACGAACGCGCGCCCGTCGTGCTCTTCTCCCATGGTTTGCACGGCTGCGGCAACCAATCCACCGACCTGATGGAAGCCCTCTCCGTCAAGGGCTATTGGGTCTTCGCCCCTGACCATGCGGATGCCCGCTGCCGTGGCGGCGCGACCTTCTCCGCCCCCACCGCTGAAATCCCCGCGCCACCCGTGCCAGAACCCTTCGCTGACCAATCCGCCACTGATGAAACGTCTGCAACGGCGGAAGACACCCAGAAAGTCAACCGCCCCGCCCGCTGGACATCGGCGACTTACCGCACCCGCCGTGATGACCTCATCACCCTGCTCGATGCCCTCCGCGCAGACCCTGAACGCCAAGAACAGCTCGATTTCACGCGCATCGCCCTCGCCGGACATTCGCTGGGGGGATATACCGTCCTCGGCATGGCAGGAGGCTGGGCGGATTGGAAAGAGGGATGGAACAGCGATGGCATCCGCGCGGTCTTGACCTATGCGCCTTACGTCGCGCCTTTCCTGCGCGGCGGGGAAGACCAAAAAGGCGGCGACATCGCCGGCATCACCCTGCCCGTCATGTATCAGGCCGGCGCACGGGATAACCTCGTCACCACGCCGCTCATCCGCGAAGACACGGGCATCTACGCCCAGACCACCGCACCCAAATACCTCGTGGTGTTGAAGGATGCAGGGCACTTCGCATGGACGGACATCAACAGCCGCCAGCATGACCGCATCCTGCGCTACAGCACCGCCTTCCTCGACCATTATCTCATGGGTATCACCGCCCCCACGCTGACGCAGGGCGGCAAGACCCTCAACCGCTTCGCCTATGAATCCGAACTGGGCAAGACCGAGCCGAAAGCCGCCAACACGGGCGGGCTTATCGCCGGCGGAAAGAGCGGCGGCACAAGCACCATCCGCTCCGGCTCATGGCGTGACCGTGAAAGCAAATTCGGCGGCGGCAACGGCGGTGTGATCATCAACGATTCCCGCACCCGCCGCGCCGCGGAGAATCCGGTGGAGGAGTCTCCTGAAGCCCCGCAATCAGCCGACTGAGACATTCTCGCGCCAGATGAAAACAGGGCTTAAATGCTTGCGCCGATAGGGCACGCATGCTATAAACTCCGCTCACATTAAGATTATTCAATCTTTTCAGCATGCTTGCTGCACGAGGCTCTCTATGAAACGCTCGCACCTTCTCCTACTCATCATCTTCCTTGAAGGATATGTGGTTCTTGCCGCCGAGTTGCTATGCATGCGTCTGCTCGTGCCTTTCGTCGGTAGCGGCACGGAAATCATCGCAATCATCATCAGCGCAGTATTGCTTCCGCTGGCTTTCGGTTACCATTGGGGCGGAACATATGGTGCGCGCCGTCGTGAACAACGTCGACTCGACCCGCACTCGCGCCACAAGACCATCCGCAACGCGCTGGTGCGTAACCTCACTGTCGCACTGCTCATCTTCACCTTCGGGCTTTCTTACGTTGTGCACGAGCTGCTCTTCGGCGCGATGCATGCCATCGGCATCAGCCATATCGTCGTCCAGACCACCATCTTCTGCTTGTTGTTCCTCGTTTATCCGACCTTCATCCTCGGCCAGACCGTTCCGCTCATCAGCCATTATTTCGCCAAGAAGGAACTCAGCCAGATCACCGGACGCATGCTGTGCTTCTCCACCACCGGCTCTTTCTTCGGCTCCGTCTTCACCACCATCGTCCTCATGATGACCATCGGCGTGCATAACACCGTGATTCTGGTGTTGGGCTTCATCACCTTCATGATATTCATCCTTGACCGCAAGCTCTTCACCTTCAAGCATCTTCTGGTGCTGCTCGTCTTCGGGCTAGGCATCCTGCTGAATAACAGCGACACCATGCGCAGCTTGGATGTTGTGTCGAACAACGCCTATAACCTCATTCAGGTGCACGACAAACCCAATGGCGACCGAGTCTTCGGCGTGAACCGCTCCTATTCCTCCATCTACTCCAAAGAAGGGCGTAAATTCCCCTACATCCAATATATCGAAGACCATTACCTGAAACACATCGAGGGACAGAACAAGAAAATCCTCGTCATCGGTGCGGGTGGGTTCACGCTTGGTCTGGAGGACACTACGAACCTGTACACCTTCATCGACATCGACCCCGCCATCAAGGATGTCGCCGAGAAGCATTTCCTGCCGGAGAATCTGACGCCGAACAAGAAGTTCGAACCGCAATCCGCACGCTCCTACCTCGCGCATAACACCGAGCAGTTCGATTTCATCCTTGTCGATGCCTACAGCAACGAAATCTCCATCCCCATGGAATGCACCACCAAGGAATTCTTCGAGGAAGTGAAGAAAAGCCTGAAACCGGGCGGGATGGTCGTGGCGAACATCATTTCGCGTCCTGACATGAGCGACAAGTTCAGCATCCGCATCGTCAACACTTTCGCATCCGTGTTCCCGCGCTTCAACCGCTTCGGCTTCTTGGATTATAACCCATGGACTTCCGAAGTGCTTCCTGAAGGGCGCAAGGAGACCGATCCACCGCTGTACTACGATAACGTGATGCTCACCTATTTCGATAATGAGCTATCTCAGGACACGACCATCTATACCGATGATAAGACCACCTATTCGTTGGATAAGAAGCGCTACAGCAAGTGATAGGCACGCCTGACTGGCCGAGCACCCCGGAGCAAGCCATCGCCATACAGAAGGCACTGCGTGGCAAGCTGGTCATCCGCGATGCGCATCCCCCCATCCACACCATCTGCGGGGTGGATGTCGGCTATGACATCCACGACAACCGCAGCCATGCTTCGCTGGTGCTGATGGCGCGGGACACGCTGGAGGTGCTGGCCACCGCGCAGGCCTTTCTGCCGACCACGTTCCCCTATGTCACTGGCCTCCTCGCCTTCCGCGAGATTCCCGTCATCCTCGAAGCCTTGAAACAACTGCCGCAAACGCCGGATGTGCTGATGGTGGATGGCCACGGCATCGCCCACCCGCGCCGAATGGGCATCGCCGCGCATCTAGGTGTGTTGCTGGACATGCCCGCTTTCGGCGTGGGTAAATCCCGCCTCACGGGCATCTATCCTGCGTTGGGCGAGAACGCGGGTGATATGTCTCCCCTCACCGATAAGAAGACCGGCGAATCGCTCGGCACGGTGCTGCGCAGCAAGCGCAAATGCAATCCCCTGTTCATCTCGGCGGGGCATCGCGTGTCACATGAGACCGCCCTCGCCCTGACGCTAGAAACCCTGCGCGGCTACCGCCTCCCCGAACCGACACGGCTGGCGGATAAGTTGTCGAAGGTGAAACATTCTTAATTCCAACTCCCAACAAGCTTGGGGCACTCCCGCGCAGCAGCGCGGGGAGCCATCAGCCCGCAACGCGGCAGCCCATGTGATTTTCAGGAGAAAATCACGGGGCGACTATACAAGCGCAGGGTTACGGCTGAGGAAATCCTGCTGATGCCAGAACGGGTATGCGAGAGGACGTTTGCTCGCCGCATCCAGCTTCGCCACCTGCTCTTTCGTCAAGTTCCAGCCGACTGCGCCGAGATTCTGTTTCAGCTGCTCCTCGTTGCGCGCACCTATGACGATATTCGCCACAGTGGGGCGTTGCAGCAGCCAGTTCAGTGCCACTTGCGGAATGGTCTTGCCCACTTCCTGCGCCACCTCGTCCAGCGCGTCCACCACGTCATAGAGATATTCCTGCTCCACCACGGGGCCGCCCGTCTCGCCTTCTTTGGTGGCGAGACGACCTTCCGTCTGTTGCACGCCACGGCGGATTTTTCCGGTAAGACGACCCCAACCCAGCGGGCTCCACACCATCGTGCCGATGCCTTGGTCATGCGCCAGCGGCATCAGTTCGGATTCATAATCCCGCCCGACCAGCGAATAATATCCCTGATAAGCGGTATAACGCTCCAGCCCCAACCGCTCCGATGCCGCGAGGGATTTCATCACATGCCAGCCGGAGAAGTTCGAGCAACCGATATAGCGCACTTTGCCGCTTTGGATGAATCCGTCCAGCGTCTTCAGCGTCTCTTCCACGGGGGTCAGCGCGTCGAAACCATGCATGAAATAGACATCAACATAATCCGTGCCCAGCCGCTTCAGGCTGTCCTCCAGATTGCGCGTCAACGCCCAGCGGGAAGAGCCGCGCTCATTCGCGCCTTCGCCCGTGGAGAAGGTCGCTTTCGTGGCGATGAGCGTCTTATCGCGACGGCCTTTGATGGCCGCGCCTAGCACGCGCTCGGAATCCCCTGCAGAATAGATGTTCGCCGTGTCGAAGAAGTTCAGTCCTGCGTCGAGCGAAATATCGATAAGGCGCGTGGCGGCCTTGTCGTCGGTGTCGCCCCAACGGCCGAAGAATTCCCCCGTGCCGCCGAATGTGCCGGTGCCGAGGCTGAGAACGGGGACGAGAAGACCGGATTTGCCAAGCTGACGATGTTCCATGGGATACTCCTTTGATGATTCTGGAGTTCCGTTATACACCTTCCGGGAATTTTGTACCAGTCAGTTTTCGCATGACTGATATGCGTCTTTGAAAACGGCTCAGTGGGTGCTATTGCGCAGCGCCAGCGAGATGCGCTCGTCCAGCTCGTCAGGGTTGAAGGGTTTGGAGATGTAATCATCCATCCCTGCGGCGATGCAGCGTTCACGGTCACCCGTCAACGCATGGGCGGTCACCCCGATGATATGCACGGGCGGAATGCCGCGCGCCTGTTCGTGCTGGCGGATATGGCGGGTGGCTTCCAACCCGTTCATACCGTGCATCTGCACATCCATCAGCACCGCATCATAACGCTCTGTCTTCAACCGATCGATGGCTTCCAGACCGTTGCGCGCCACGTCGTATTCATAGCCATAATGGCTCAGGAAATTGCCCGCCACGATGATATTGGGTTCATAATCCTCCACCAGCAGCACGCGATGGCGGCGTCCGCTCGCTCTGCGCTTGGTGGATTCGCTGAGTGCTTCCAGTTCCGCGAAGATTTCGGCTTCCTCGTCCTCCGGCGCGGCGGATTCCAGCGGCAGACAGACGGTGAAGGTCGAGCCTTTGCCCAGCTCGCTTTTCAGCGTGATGTCGCCGCCCATCATCTCCGCCAGCGTGCGCGTGATGGCGAGTCCAAGCCCCGTTCCGCCGTATTTACGGTTGATGGAGTTATCGGCCTGCATGAACTTCTGGAACACCGTCTCCTGCTTCTCCGGCGCGATACCGATGCCCGTGTCCTGCACGGCGATGCAGATGGTGTGGATGTGTTTTTCCTCCGTCGGCGACATGCTGATATGCACGGTGATGCTGCCGTGATCGGTGAATTTCAGGGCATTCGCGCAGAGATTCAGGATGATCTGGCGCAGGCGCGTCGGGTCGCCCAGCAGCTGCCTTCCTTCGGGCAGACCATCGCTTTCCAGCCGGAATTCGAGCCCCTTCTCCGCGGCGCGCACGGCGAGCATGCTGATGATTTCCTGCACCAGTCGGCGCAGGTCGAAGGGTACGCGCTCCAGCTCGATGGCGCGCGATTCGATTTTGGCGATGTCGAGCAGGTCGTTGATGAGCGTCAGCAGCGAATCGGCGCTGCTTTGCAGGGTGCGGATGAACTCGCGCTGCTTGTCGGTCAGCGGCTGGCTCATGGCGAGGATATTCGCCAGGCCGATGACGGCGTTCATCGGCGTGCGGATTTCATGGCTCATATTGGCGAGGAATTCGGTCTTGGCGATATTCGCCGCTTCCGAAGCATTGCGCGCTTCGACCAGCGCGCGCTCCGATTCATAGCGCGCCGTCACGTCGCGGGAGATGGCGAGGATGCGCGACACGCTGCCGTCATATTCGAACATCGGCGTCACGATGACTTCCCACCATTTGGGCACGCCCTTCATCGTCTGCCGGAATCCGTCGAACTGGGTCATCACGCCGATACGTGCGGAATCGATGGCTTTCTGCGCCTTGTCGCGCCCTTCGCCCTGCCAGAAGGACACCCACGGCTTGCCGCGCCATTCGTAATGCTCGTCGATGTCCATATGCTGCGCGCCGATGGCGTTCATCGACACCAGATTCCCATGCAGGTCAAGCACCTTCACCCCGTCCGGCGTGCTTTCCACGATGGAACGCGCGAATTCCTCGCTCTCGCGCAGGGCTTCATGCACTTTGGAACGCTGCGCGTTATCCCATGTCCGGCGGGCGACTTCCTGAACGAAGTTCACCTCCGTCTCTTTCCACTGGCGCGGTTTGTCGTCGTGGATGAACAGCACGGCGACCAGCCTGCCGTTCTCCATCAGCGGCACGTTGATGAGCGAGCGCACGCCGATGCCTTCGGACGAATTGCGCTGCTCTTCGGTGATGGAGGCGCGTTCATCGGTAAGCATATCCTCGATGACCAGCAGCCGCCCTACCAACAACTCGCTGACGAAAGTGCCGTAATCAGCGAAGCGGTGGCGCGCGGCGATGGTCGTCTGCCCATCGCGCCGCCAGTCGTCGGTCACGGTGGCATATTCGCCGTTCTCGTCGATTTCCGCATAACCTGCGCGCGATGCGTCGAGGGTCTTGCCCAGCAGTTCCGCCGCCGCGTGGACGATATCGGGGATGGTATGGTATTCCCGCAGTTTTACATCCAGCTCCGCCAGCACCAACTGGCGGAATTCCAGCGCCTTGCGGTCGGTGATGTCCAGCGCCACACCGGGGAAACGGTTCGGTTTGTTGTGGATGTACTGGCATTGCCCGCGCGCCATGATCCAGCGGATGCTGCCATCGGCCTGCACGATGCGGTATTCCTCCACCAGCTTGTCACCGGAAGCGATGGCATTGCCGATGGCCACCTGCAGCGCATCCTTGTCCTCATGGTGGATATTGCGGAAGAATTCCTGAATGGACGCACCTTTGCGCGCCTGTTCCGCTTCCACCCCGAAGATATGGGCGAAGCCCTCATCGGCATAGACCTTATCGTCGGGGATATGCCAGTCCCACGTGCCCACCACCGCCGATGCGCTGAGCGCGAAGGAGAAGCGTTCCTCGCTCAACTCCTTCTGCCGCAGGATGAGCCGCGTCTCCAACTGGCGCACCACTTGGCGGGCGAGCGCGCGCAGCGATTCGATCTGCTCTTCGTTCAGGCTGTTGGGGCGTGTGTCGAGCACACAGAGCGACCCGATGCCGTAGCCATCCGATGTCAACAGCGGCGCACCGGCATAGAAACGCAGATGTTCCTCTCCGGCGACCATCGGCAAATCCTTGAACCGCGGGTCGAGCGACGCATCCGGCACCACCAGCACGTCCCCGCATTTGACCGTTTCCTGACAAATCGACCAGAGCCTCGGCGTCTCCGTCTCTTCGATGCCGATATGCGCTTTGAACCATTGGCGTTCCGCATCGACGAAGCTGATGATGGCGATAGGCGTGCCGCAGACCTGCCCTGCAAGACGGGCGATGTCGTCGTAATCGTCTTCACGTCCGGTATCGAGGATGTCATAACGACGCAGGGCGGCGAGGCGACTTTCCTCGTAACCCATGCCCGCTTTGGGCGTCTCATATTGTGCGTCGTAGAGCTTCATGTGACACCCGAAATGCCTACGCCATTATGGCACATTGGCGAAGAAGGAAGATTGTATCGGGAATTGTCATTCGGTAAAGAGGGAACTGCGATTTTTTCCACCGGAAATCATGTTTTTATGCAATTCATATCACTTATTTATATCGGCTTGCCGCGCTTGATGTTCTGGATGGTCTGTTCCAGCCCTTGCAGGAAGCGCGAGCGGTCATTTTTGCTGAAACTGGCGTTATGGCCGGATATCTCGCCCGTGGTGCGCAGATGCGCGTTCAGGTCGCGCATGGCCAGCACCGTGCCGATATTCGCCGTGGTGAAGAGTTTCCCCGTCGGGCCGATGGCCGCTGCGCCTGCTTTGATGCTGCGGCTCGCCAGCGGAATATCGGCGGTCACGACCACATCCCCCGCGCCTGCTTTTTCGACTATCCAATCATCCGCCGCATCGAACCCGTCTGACACCACGACCTTCTCCACGTGTGGCGGGGTCTGCATCCGCAGCCATGCATTGCTCACCAGCCAGACTTTCCAGCCGTGCCGCGCCGCCACGTCGATCGCCTCCTGCTTCACGGGACAGGCATCACCATCGATGAAGATTTCATGCATACTGAATCCAATATGTGGGAGTTTCCCCCGATGCCGTCAGCGAAGATGTGGTTTTCCGAGAACCGCCGCGCAGCGCACGTTGAGGTGCGTGAGCAGCGGAAGCGGAGGAAAAGCGCATGTGCAGCAAGGCAGCGGGGTGAAAATCACGCATATTGGCCTGCACAAAATCCGGATGCCCAAGCCCACTGGAAGTTGAATCCGCCCAGATGCCCCGTCACATCCACGACCTCGCCGATGAAGTACAGCCCCTTCACCTTGTGGCTTTCCATGGTCTGTTGCGATAGCTCGTCCGTGTCTATGCAGGATACCGTCA
>VGDC01000043.1 GCA_016869895.1 Alphaproteobacteria bacterium | reverse complement strand
AATCCCACCTGCGCATTGAAGCAGGCACGGAGGGCGGCGGATTCGCCGACCTCATCATCACCGGCCCAGGCGGGGGTTATGTCGCACCGGAATACCTCTACCACGTGCAGGAACTGCGCGACCGCGATGTCAGCCAGTGGTACGTCAACCCCTTCCGCTTTCTGGAAGCGAGCCTCCAGCCACCGCTCTATCCCGTGCCGGACGTGACGACCATGTTCGGTCGCCGCCTGTTCTATGCCCATATCGATGGCGACGGATGGAACAACCTGACCCAAATCGCCAGCTACCGCGAGAAGATCGCTTCCTCCGCCGATGTCATCGAGCAAGAGATTCTGCGCGGCTATCCCGATTTCCCCTTCGGCGTAGGCATCGTCGTGGGTGACGTGGCGGAGAACTGCTTCGGCAGCGAGAAGGCGCGCAAAACGGCACGCTCGACGCTTGCCTTGCCGAATGTGGAAGCCACATCCCATACCTACACCCATCCGCTCTACTGGCAGTATTTCGAGGATTACAGCGTCGAGGACGAAAAGCAATTCTCCGCCAAATACCCCAAACGCGCTGGCGTGATGGCGCAGAACTTCGGCGCGCTGCTGGGCGGCAATAAAAAGGGCGATAACCACGTCCACGAACATAAAAGCGAAGAGAAGGAACTGCCCCGCGCCGGTTCGCAACCCGTGCCCGTCACCGAAGAAATGGCGCGGAAAGAGATGCTGGAGCTGTATGACACCCCGCGCAGCTATGACTGCGTGCCCTTCGACGAGCACAACGAAATCGTGACCGCCAAGGAAATCATCGAATCCCTCGCGCCGGAAGGCAAGACCGTCAAACTCATCCAATGGTCGGGCAATACCAGCCCTTATGAACGCTTCCTGAAGAAAAGCCGCGAGGCCGGGCTGTATAACCTCAACGGCGGGGAATCGCGCTTCGACGGGGAATATCCGTCCTATAGCACGCTTTATCCTATCGGCGTGCGCATCGGCGACGAGCGGCAGGTCTATTCCACCGCGAGCAACGAGAACACCTATACCAACCTCTGGTCGGAGCGGTTCTTCGGCTACCGCTATCTGGTGGATACCTTGCGCCACACCGAATCGCCCATCCGCGTGACGCCCTTCAACGTCTATTTCCACTCCTATTCCGGCGAGCGGCAAGCCAGCCTCGAAGCATTGAAGGTCATCCTGAACGCGGCGCGCAAAGAGAAGCTGCTGCCCATCATGTCTTCGGAATACGCTGCCATCGCCAATGGTTTCTACTCGGCACAGGTGGAGATTCTGGGCAATGAGCACTGGAGAATAAACAACCGAGGCGCGCTGCAGACCCTGCGCATAGACCGTGCAGGTGGCAAAATCGTGGATATGGGCGCATCCACAGGTGTGTTAGGACAGTCACACTTCCAAGAAAACCTCTATATCTTCCTTAACCCATCGGTTGACAACCCGGAAATTAAGCTTATACAACGCAAGCATCCGACCACTACTGCTGCCCTTACGTTGCTGGAAAGCCGCTGGAATATCCTTTCTGCGAAGCCTGACAGCAAGGGAGGAATGACCCTCGAGCTACAGGGTTACGGCAAAGGGGAGATGACCTGGGCTGTCCCCACGGGGGCAGGTAATCCGGTGACGTACCGAATGATAACGAAGAATAAAGAGGGCGGAACCACATCCACGGATGTGAAGACGGAAAACGGCATCATCTCTCTCGATTTCGGAGAAACAACCGCCATTTCCCCCCTTGAGGTTTCGCTGCAACCCTTGGAATAGACTGAATAGCTATGGTTCGTAAGGAAATCATCATCGCAGGCGTGCTGGCAGTTGCCGGTATCGTGGTCGGAGTCTGGCTCTTCCCGGGCGAGAACGATGTGGCGGGCATGAAAGTCCGCGACTATAGCTATGATAAACCCGAAGAGCTTTACGAAGCCCGCTTCAACGATGGCGACCACAGCGCCGAAGTCGTCCAGCAGCTTGTGCGCATCCACACCAGCACCGGTAACATCGACCGCGCCATCGCGGTGATGGAAGTCTATGTCAACGAGAACCCGCAGGACGGCGAAGCCCTCAAGCAGCTCGGCACGCTCTATCAATACGCGCAGCGTTATCCTGATTACATGAAAATCCTCGAATCCCGTGCGGCGCAGGGCGATGACGTGGTGGTGCTGACCGAGATGGCGCAGCTCTACAGCTTCTTCCAGCAGCCCGACAAACAGCGCGAGACCCTGCAGAAACTCTACAAGCTGGAACAAGGCGCGAATGCCGAGACGACCAAATCGCTGGTGTCGTTCTATAACCTTGAGCGCGATTTCGCGAATGTCGCCGCCCTGCTCGAAGACCTGCGTGCCCGCCACCCCAATGACTATGATGAAACCATGGCGGTCTCGCATCTGAACGCGTTGCTCCAGCAGCAGAAGACGGCAGAAGCGCTGGCACTGGTGAAAGGCAACCTGACCGAGTCGAAATTCAGCACGGCTTCGAAAGCCACGCAGATCGACATGCTGCATTATCAAGGCTCTGTGCAGCTTGCGGAAGAAGCTCTCGCCACCGTGCCGGACGCGGACGTGGCGGCATCGCCTGAACTGCTGCATTCCGAACTGCTCATCCTGCTTTCGCAGGGCAAGCAGGACGCGGCATACCACCGCCTGACCTCCTTGCAGGATGCGGGCAAACTGCCGGATATGCTCCTGCCGGACGTGCTCTATCTCGCCTCCGCGCGTGGCGACCATGAACGTTTCGAGCGCGTCAGCAAAACCGCCGGATTCGGTCAGCTCTCCGAACTCCAGCTCGCCGACATCTACATCACCGCCAGCCGCAACGGCCAGAACGGCATCGAGCGCGCCATCGAGAAACACGTCAGCAACCATGCGGAAAGCAACTATCCGCTGATGCGCACGCTCATCCTCATCAACGAGCGCAGCCCTTCCCGCCATGCCCGCGTGCGTGACCTGCTGGCCACCCAGCAGAATGAAGAGGCCCTGTTCAAACTCGCCGAATTCTCGGCAGAGAACGGCGATGCGAACTATGCCCGCGATGCCATCGCCAAACTGCCGGAATGGGAAAAACTGAGCCCCAGCCAAATCGCCGCGCTGGAAGCCCTTTACCTGCGCCTGAACGACAAGACCAAAGCCAAAGAACTGGTGGCCTTCGCTTCCGCGAACGGCAAGGTCAGCCCTAATAGCGAAATCGGCCTGCGCACCGCCGCCGCCACAGGCGACACCGACAAACTGCGCGCATGGCATGTCGCAGGCGGGATGAACCGCAACCCCGCGCTGCATGACGACCTGTTCTTCATGGCCTCCAACAACGGCCACCTCCAACTCGCGCTGGAAATCGCCAACTGGCAGGATGATCCCGTCAAGAGCGCGACAGGCCGCCGCAACGTCGCCGATGTCTATACCCGCCTTGGCCGTTATGACGACGCCCTATCCCTGTTGGAACAGGACGCGCCCCGCAACGATGCCGACAAGCGCAACCGCATCTTCCTCGCCTCCAAACTGGCGGCGAAATCCCCCGCACAACACCAGCGTCTACAGGGCATGGCGCGCCAGTGGTTCCCCGGCGGCTCGAAAGCCACCAAGGAAGACATCACCTATGCGCTCATGAATTCCGGCCAGCCGCAGACCGCGCAGCCTTACATGAAGTCGATGGCGGATAGCTATGCCGGCGAGTGGAATCTGGCCTATGCGGATGCCGCAGAAAAAGCGGGTAACATCGATGAAGCGACCCAGTATCGTCTGCGCGCCGCGAAAGACCCGAACATCTCTCCCGAAGTGAAGCTTGGCCTTGCTTACGCATTGGCGGATCGCGGCTATCGCGCCGAAGCGGAGACGCTGCTGACCGAACTGACCAAACAGCCTGCACTCAAGCCACAGGCCACCGAAGCACTGGCTTACATCTGGGGCCCCCGCCCGACCGATGCGCAGCTCGACTGGCTCATCGGCGAATGGCAGAACGCGCGCACCCCGCAGGAAAAGACCACGCTCGGCGAAATCATCGCCGGTAAAATCCAGCCGGATAACATCGAAGCGAAAGTGGCGCAATACCCTGCGCTGCGCAGCATCCCACAGGTGGAATCCGACTATCTGCTGTTCCTCGCCACCAAACAGCGTCTCCAGCCGGAGATCGACGCGGAAGCACAGGTCGCCAAGGATAGTGGTGATATCCGCCGCTTGCAGAAGCTGGGCGACATCGCCCGCGCCAATGGCGATTATAAAGCCGCGCGCTCCGCTTATGACCACACGCTGGCGGTGCAGCCTGAATTCGCGCCTGCCCTCATCGGCGGCACGATCACCGCGGCTTCCCAGTCGGATTACACGGCTTCCGATTCCTATTTCGAGCGTTACCTGACGTCCGTGGGCAAGGCGGATGCCAGCACCCATGTCCTGACGCCCGATACCTATCAGGCCTATTTCGCTTACGCCGAGAACACGCGCCGTCAGGATGGCATCGAGAAAGCCAAGCCTTACTATGAACAGGCGCGCACCTTCGCACTGGAAGCACCCGCCCGCACGCCGGAGACCATCTCCGTCGCGGCGCAGTCTTCCGCATGGCTGGGCGAACAAGAGGTAAGCGACACCCAGTTCAATGACGGCTTCAACGCCTATCCGCAGAACCTCGTGCTCCGTCAGGACAAAGCCGCGCTGCTCATCGAACAGAAGCGTTATGCCGAAGCGCGCCAGCTGCTGGAATCCATCGACCCCGCCGCCGCCAATGCACCGCAGGAGCTGCGAGCTTCACTGGTGGACGCGACGGACACGGGCATTGCCTCCGCCCCAGAGATTCTGGGCAATGGCGAGATGATGGTCATCCACACCCGCGCCGAGAACACCGAGCCGCGCCACTGGCTGGCGAATGTGCGCAGCCATCCGTCGGTCAGCTATGTCTCCGAAGGCTATGACACCGTGCTGGTCGCCGCCAATCCCGGTTACCGCTTCACCCAGAACGGCGAAGGCCAAGGCTGGAGCGTCACCGCGAATGACGACACCACCACCGCTTATCGTTCCGAAACCGGCCAGCTGGTGCTTCGCAAGGAACTGCTCCTCGCGCGTGTCGATCTGGAGACGGGCAAGCTGAAATCCGCTTCTGACCGTATGGACGCGCTGGAAGAGACCTATCAGGAAGTCCCTCTATACCTCGGTTTCGCGGCGAACACCTATTACTACACCGGCATCTGGCCCGCGGCGAAAGAGCGCATCAAAGCCGCGCGCGCCAAATCGCCCGACAACTTCGATATCGCCCGTATGCAGCGCACCATCGACCGCACGCACCCCGACCATGTGCGTGCCGATGTGACCTGGTTCAACCGTGGCGATAACCGCGACATCGAGACCAAGCTGAGCGGTGAAAGCCATGTCAAAGGCCCGTGGACCATCGGCGGCGAAATCGCCAACCACAGCGTCAAGACCAAGAACGAGCTGCAGCCTAGCGGCGTCATCGGTGGCCGTTCCGGCAACCGCCAGACCGCACATCTTTACGGCATCTACAGCGACAATGCCTATAGCATGTGGACGGGTAGCCTCTATGCCAATAACGACACGCCCGGCCTCGGCCTGCAATACGACCGCGTGAACTTCCTCGGCCGCACCACGCTGGCGGCGGAACTGCGCAAGCCCTATACGGATTACGTCGAAGGCATCATGGACGATGCCGTGCGCGACCGTCTCTCGGCCTACCACGTCATCAAGCCCAGCACCCGTTGGGAAGTCGGCTTCGGCGGCTCGCTGAACAACTATAGCACCGACTATCAGGACGACGTGTTCCAGAGCTTCGGCATCGACCTGAACGTGGTTTACGCCGCCCGCCTCGCCCAGCCGTATATCGGCCTCGGCTATGGCATCCTCGGTGAATACGAGTTGGGCAGCGAACGCCAGACCACTGCGACCAACGCCGTGTACCGCCAGTTCCCGCTGCGCACCCGCGAAATCCACTTCGGCTCGGTCACCTTCGCCCATGACTTCTCCGAGAAGACCTATGGCTCGGCGTTGCTGGGCTATGGCTGGGATCGCTACGGCGGCAACGGCCCTGCCATCGAAGGCAATATCAACCACGAAATCCATCCGATGTGGGATGTCGGTGCAGCGGCCTATTACGGTATCAGCACCAGCAACGCCACCGACGATGACCTGAGCATCCTCAACGCGTATGTACGCCGCAGGTTCTAAACCTGTCCTCTAAACGAATAAGACAACGACTCTAAGAAGGTTCGACTGCAATGCAGATTGATGTGAAAGAACGCCAAGAAGCCCGTAAGACCCTGTTCGGCATCCGCCGTAGCGCATGGCTTGAAATGCTGATTTTCTACGGCGCGCTGGTGCTTATCGACGTGTTCTTCTTCGGCTTCGCCCGCTACTGGGGCGTGAACCCGCATCCCTTCTGGCTGGTCACCCTGTTGCTGGCTTGCCAATACGGCACGAAAGAGGGCGTCATCGCTGCGCTCATCGGCGTTATCATCTATCTCATCGGCCCATGGCCCGCGCAGGACATCAACACCGATAAGTTCAGCTATGTCTTCTCCATCCTCGTGCACCCCATCTTCTGGTTGGTGACGGCGGTGCTCTTCGGTGAGCTGCGCCAGCGCCACATCCGCGAGCGCGCCACGCTGGAAGAAGAATTGGAGACCTCCCGCGAGCGTGAAGAACGCATCACGCAGGCCTATGAGCAGGTGAAGGAAATCAAAAGCGGTCTGGAGCTGCGCACCGCCACGCAGATCCGCTCGAGCATCGCCGCGCACCGCGCGCTGCGCACCATGGAAGTCCCCAACGAGACCGAGACCCTTCGCGGTCTGGAGCAGTTGCTGGAAGCCGTCGTCGGCGTGCAGAAATTCTCCATCTACCTGCTGGCCGCTAACGGCGACCTCGAAGCCCGCACGACCCATAACTGGGAAGAGCGCGACCATTACAGCCGCAGCCTGACCGCGCAGGACCCGCTTTACCGCGCCGTGCTGGAACGCCGCAAGCCCATCACCATCCTGAACCGTGAAGACGAACAGGTGCTGACCGGACATGGCGTATTGGCGACTCCCTTGGTCGATCTCGAGACCGGCCAGATCTACGGTATGCTCAAAGTCGAATCCATGCCCTTCACCGAGCTGAACTTCCACGCCATCGAGACCATCGCCGCTGTCGGCGAACTCGGCGGCATGAGCCTCAGCCGTCTGCGTAACTACGAGACCGTGGCCGCCACCAGCATGGTGAACCCCGAAAGCGGCGCCCATTCCTATGGCTACTTCAACCGCTACGCCGAGTTCATCAGCTCGCTGGGTCGCCGCCTCAACTTCGACGTGACCATGCTCATCGTGCGCATGACCGGCGCGGAACAGCTGCCCTATTCCACCCGCATCCAAGCGGCGCGCCTCTTCGCGGAGACCGTCGACCAGTCGCTGCGTAAAGTGGATATGACCTTCGACTACCAGCAGAACAGCGAGGAATTCTCCATCGTGCTGCCCGCCACCAGCGCGGATGGCGCGGAGAAAGTACGCGAGAAAATCCAGACCCAGCTGGGCAAAGCTTTGCGCACGCTGGATTCCAACATCCGCTTCAGCTATACCATCGAGCCGCTGCATGCAAAATAAACCCGACGGATTCAAGAAGCTGGACAAGCCCAGCATGCTGCCCAACGCCATCGTGGACGCCTATCTCGCGCCCGCCGATCCGCATGAGCAGTTCAAGGTCACCGGATTCGGCATCGCCGCGTTCATCGTCAGCCTGATCGCGCTCATCGTCGAATCGTGGGTGGTTTACGCCGCCGTGCAGGAGCAGATCTCCATCGGCACGGGCATCCTGCTGCACCTCGTCATCAGCGGCTTGTTGGTCTTCGCCTTCGTGCTGTTCAGCGCCTTGCCGAACAACCGCCTGTTCCTTGGGCTATTGGCCATCACCACCTTCTCCGCTGGCCCCTTCGGCGCGGCGGGCACGGCGGTCGCCATGCTGCTGCACCTGTGGTACGGCCGCTTCGCCATGCGCTTCGCCGACTGGTTCGACACCATCTTCCCCAGCCCTGTCATCTCTGACCCCGAAGCGGTGGATGAAGATTTGCGCACCGGACGTGACGAAGCCGCCCGCCGCTATGATGTGGAGCCGTTCATGGACGTGCTGCGCTTCGGCACGGACGACCAGAAACGCCGCGCGCTCAGCAAAATCACCAGCGCCTTCACCCCCGGTTTCGCTCCTGCCCTGCGCCTCGCGCTGCGCGATGAGAGCAACATGATCCGCGTGCAGGCCGCGACAGCCATCTCCATCATCGAGAACCGCATCCAGAAGCGTCTTTTCAAGCTGACGAACCTTTACCGCCAGCGTCCCGAAGAGCCAGCGGTCATCCTCGTGCTGGCGAACTACCACGACGATTACTCTTTCACGGGCATCCTCGATGACGCACGGGAACGCGACAACCGCGTGCAGGCGAAAAAGCTGTATGAGAAGTACATCCAGCTCGTGCCGGAAGACACCGCCATCCGCACCCGCTATGGCCGTCTGCTCCTGCGCATGGAAGATTATCACGGTGCTATCACCTCCTTCGAGCAGGCCAGCCGCGACCAGTTGAACCCCACCCGCGTGGCATGGCTGGCGGAAGCCTATTACCGCAGTGGCCGCTTCGACCGCCTGCGCCAGCTCGCCGTCGAGATCTGCTCCGAACACCGCGCCCTGCTGGCGAATCTGGAAGGCAGCGTCCAGCGTTCCTTCCGCAGCTGGGCCGATGTGGGCGAAATATAAGTAACACGAGAAAGCACGCTAGAGCATGTCCCAAGAAGCAGATATCTGCCTTATCCTCGAAGGTACTTACCCGTATGTGACCGGCGGTGTCTCCGGCTGGACCCACGACCTCATCCGCAATCAGCCGCATCTGAAATTCGCGCTGGTGTCGCTGCTGCCCCGCGACGAGGACGAGCCGGAACTGAAATACGAACTGCCGGAGAACGTCATCTCGCTCCAGACGCTGCACCTGCAGAAGCTTTCCAGTGGCACAATCCTCAAGGCGCATGATAAAGAACCGTTGTTCGACGGTCTGCGTGATTCGCTGCGCACCATCACCACGGGTGTCGCGGGAAAGAACGATTTCGCCAAGATCATCCAACTCTTCAAGCCGTATGTGCAGAAACTGGGGCAGACCACCCTGCTCGACAGTGAAGAAGCCTTCAGCCTGATGTCCGAGCTGTATGAGCGTGATTTCGCGCAGAGCTCTTTCCTCGATTATTTCTGGTCGTGGCGCGCGGTGCTAGCGGGTCTGTTCTCGCTGGTTGAATTCGACCTGCCGAAAGCCAAGCTTTACCACGCGGTCAGCACCGGATACGCAGGTCTCCTCGCAGCACGTGCGAAGATGGAGACGGGTCGCCCCGCTATCATCACCGAGCACGGCATCTACACCAACGAACGCCGCATCGAAATCGCTTCGGCGGAATGGCTGACCGAGGGCACGTCCAAAGCGCTCACCATCGCCCAGACCCGCATCGACCTGCGCGACCTGTGGACGAACGCCTTCATCAACTATTCGCGCATCGCGTACCAATCCGTTGACCGTATCATCACCCTGTTCAGCGATAACCAGCGCGCCCAGCTTGCTGACGGCGCACCGCAGCAGAAACTGCAGATCATCCCCAACGGTATCGACGTGGAACGCTTCGGCGCGCTGGAACGCAAGAACGACGACGGTCGCCCCGTGGTCGCGCTCATCGGTCGAGTCGTGCCCGTGAAGGACATCAAAGCCTTCATCCGCTCCGTTTCCATCCTGAAAGCGCGCTTGGGCGACATCTCCGCCTATGTCATCGGCCCGGATGACGAGGACGAGCATTACGCCATCGAGTGCCGCAATATGGTC
>VGDC01000042.1 GCA_016869895.1 Alphaproteobacteria bacterium | reverse complement strand
ATCGGTGAGGTAGAGCTCTTCGGGCGGCAGGGGGTGATAGGCATTCGCGCCGCTGCCCGCGCGTTCCCCCGTTTTGCGCGCGTCATAATAATCGCGGATGGTGGCGAGCCTATCCTCTGCCAGCGCGATGAAATCATGCCCATGGGCGATGATGCATTGGCCGGGGAGGTAATCGAACAGCGTTTCCATCTTGTCATGGAGCAGGGGCAGCCAGTGCTCCATGCCCGGATAATGCTGGCCGCTGGACACCGCTTCATAGAGGCTATCCGCCTTGGTGATGGCACCGAAAATCTCGCGGTAGCGATTGCGAAAGTGCTGGATGGCGGTTTCATCCAGCACATATTCGCTCATGGTGTGCAGCGTGAGTTCCGTCAGTTCACCGCTGCTGACCTGCGAAAGCGGGTCATAAAGCCGTAAGGCTTCCAGCTCGTCATCGAACAAATCAAGCCGCACGCCTTCGGTGTAGCCCGCAGGGAAGATGTCGATGATGCTGCCGCGCACGGCGAATTCACCCGGTTCCATGGCCTTGCCGAGGCGGTTATAGCCATTGCGCGCAAGGAAGCCGAGTAGGGCATCGCGATCCACCCGCTGGCCTTTTTTGAGGTGCATCGCCGCATCTTTCATGGACGCACGGGGCGGCACGCGCTGAAGCAGAGCGTTCACGGAAGAGAGGATAAAAAGCGGCTTGGAAGGCTTGTTCGCCAAGCGCGAAAGGGTGGTGACGCGTTCGGCGATGATGGATGCATTCGGGGAGACGCGGTCATAGGGCAGGCAATCCCAAGCGGGGAAGGGCAGCACTTCGGCCTCCGGCGCGAAAAAAGCGAGGGTATGCGCCAGCAGGTCCATCTCGCGGTCGTCCTGAGCGACGAATAGAATGCTACGCCCACCCGCCGCGGCCAGAAGCTCGGCCAGCACTGCCCCTTCGCCGCCACGGGGGACGGGCGAGAGCACGGCTTTCGCCGTATCGGTGGAAGTGATAGGAGCGTAGCGTTTCATTGTTACTTCTTCACGGCGTCTTCATTGACCTGTTTGAACTGCCGCCATAGTGGGGTGTCCACATCTTCCGGCGTGGGGCGTTGGCCGCTGAACCAGTGCCAGATGTCGTCGTCCTCTTCGCCCAGCAGGGCTTCATAGGTGTCCAGTTCAGCATCGGAAAGGTCAGGCAGCAGCGTATCGGCGAAACGTCCGAAGAGCGTGTCCGTCTCCTTATTGCCACGGTGCCAGCTGCGGTAATATAGCCGTTTGATGCGGTTGGTGCGGGAATCGTCTGTCATGGTGAAATATCGGTTGTAAGCGGGTGTTCATCTGCATTAGAATTGCAGGATAATGGCGCAAGCACGGCGGTTTCGCAATATGTGAATGTGTCTTCCGGTATCTTCCCGCCGTAAACAGGAGTTTCTATGGGTCCCTTCCGTCAGTCAGATGCCGTTCTCACCATCGCGCAGGATAATAAACGCCGCGCCATCGAGGTGACCGCCGCCAACGATGCGGCAGGCAGCATCACCGGATATCCGCTGGAAGAGCTGCGCGGCAAGGCATTTCAGGAAATCGTGACGCCCAAGGTGGCAGAAGCCATCACCGATTATGTGGAATTCTACGCAGGTGCGAATGACGTGGGCGATGTGCTCCGCAAAATCCGCGATTTCCAGATTCAGAACCGCGATGGAAAAGCCATCTCCTTCAAACTCCGCATCGTGCGCCATAACTCGGTGGAGCATGACGAATACCTGCTCATCATGCATAACGAAGAAGCGCAGCGCGAGACGGATGCCTTCCTTTCCGCATTGCTCGCCAAAATCGGCACCAGCAAGAACGCCGATTCCGGCCTGCCTGACCGCGCCAGCTTCCTGAGCGGCGTGGAACTGGCGACGCAGGAGCAACAGAAAATCGACAAGGGCGTGTCCTTTGCCATGGTCGAATTGGACAATTACGAGCAAATCCTTTCCAAACATGGCATTCAGGCGTGTCATCAAGTGGTGCAGGATGTGGCGAAACTTTGCGTGCAGAACCTGCGCGGTAATGACGTGGTCGCCCATGTGAGCGGGAACCGCCTTGGCCTGCTGCTCATCGGCGCAGCGAAAGAACCTGCGCAGATGGTGCTGAACCGCTTGCGTTGGCTCATCGCCGGTCAAAGCAGCAATGTGGATGGCGCGAAGGTGCAGACCACCGCGACCATCCTGTTCCATGAGTTGGCACCGGAGGACGAAGCGGAGAAACTGCTCGTCCATGCGGAAGATACGCTTAAGGATAAACCCTCCGACAGCGTCAACCTTGTCGCTTATATCTAAGAATGGCGCGTCCTTCCGTCATCGCACCGCTCTTTTCCCGTGCGGCGGAACTTAAAGGTATCGGCAAACAGCTGGATTCCGCATTGTCCCGCCTACTGGGAAAAGCGGAAGTGCGCTTGATTGATGTGCTGTTCCACCTGCCCACCTCTTTGATTGACCGTCGATTCTCTCCCCCGCTGACTGCCGTGCCCGATGGCGTGGTGGCGACTTTCGAGGTGATGGTGGAGAGCCATCTTCCACCTGCCTATAAACGGGGAAACCTGCCCTTCCGTGTCATCTGCTCGAATGCTTCCGGCGTGCTGCATCTGTCTTTCTTTCACGCGCGGAAGGAATATATCGAGAAGCAACTGCCCATCGGCGAAACGCGCATCATCAGCGGGCGGGTGGAGCGGTATCACGGCCATGCGCAGATCGTGCATCCGGATTATATCGTGCCCGTAGAAGAGAAATGGAAAGTGGCGAAGGCGGAGGCCATCTATCCGCTGGTGGCGGGGTTGACAAATCGCCAGATGGGGTGGATAGCGTCCGAAGCGGTGAAGCAAGCACCTGAACTGCCCGAATGGCTGGATGCCGCCATGTTGCGCCAGAAAGGCTGGGGCGGGTGGAAACAGGCCATCACCGCAGTGCATAAGCCTGTGTCGGAAGAGGATGTCATCTCCGGAAAAGCAAGGGAGCGGTTGGCTTATGACGAATTACTGGCGAGTCAGTTGGCCTTGATGCTCGCCCGCGCGCGATACCGCAAACAGGCGGGTTTGGTGGTGAAAACCGCTGGCAATGTGCAGACGAAGATGGAAGCAGCGTTGCCTTTCCGCCTGACGGATGGTCAACGGAACGTGCTGGGCGAAATCGCCACGGATATGGCCTCCGGTGCGCGGATGCTGCGCTTGTTGCAGGGTGATGTGGGCAGCGGCAAGACCGTTGTGGCGATGCTGGCGATGGCAGACATCATAGAAATGGGCAAACAAGCCGCGCTGATGGCACCCACGGATATTCTCGCGCGGCAACACGCCGCATTGTTCAAGCGCATCCTTGAGCCGCTGGGCATCCGCGTGATGCTGCTGACGGGAAAGGTCGGCACGCCGAAGGAGCGCGAGGCCATGCGCGCGCAGGTGGCGGCGGGCGAGGTGGATGTCGTCATCGGTACACACGCGCTGTTTCAGGAGAGTGTGGCGTTCAAAGACCTCGCGCTGGTGGTGGTGGATGAGCAGCACCGTTTCGGCGTGACGCAGCGGATGCAGCTGGCGGAGAAGGCCATCATCCCCCCGCATATCCTGCTGATGACCGCCACGCCCATCCCGCGCACGCTGACCATGGCGATGTATGGGGATATGGAAAGCAGCATCTTACGCGAAAAACCCGCAGGGCGGCAGAAGGTGGAAACGCGCGCGCTGCCGCTGGAGCGTGTGCCGGATGTGGTGGAAGCACTGAAACGTGCTATTGCGGATGGCAATAAGGTCTATTGGATCTGCCCGCTGGTTGAAGAGATGGAAGAGGAAATCGGCAGCGAGAAAGAGGACATCGCAGCGGCGGAAATGCGTTTCAAGACGCTGCAATCGGTGTTCGGCAATCGGGTGGGGCTGGTGCATGGGCGCATCAAACCCGATGCGCGCGAGCCCATCATGGCGGGATTCGCGGGGGATGAATATGACATCCTTGTGGCGACGACGGTGGTGGAAGTGGGCGTGGATGTGCCTTCTGCAACGGTGATGGTCATCGAACACGCGGAACGCTTCGGCCTGTCGCAGCTGCACCAGCTACGCGGACGCGTGGGGCGCGGCAGCAAGGCATCTTCCTGCATATTGCTCTATCGCAATCCCGCAGGTGAAGTGGGCGAGCAACGCCTGCGCATCATGCGGGAGACAGAGGATGGGTTCCGCATCGCCGAGGAGGATATGCGCCTGCGCGGTGTGGGGGATGTGCTAGGCAAACGCCAGAGCGGGATGCAGAGCTTCCGCATCGCCGACCTCGCGCGGGATGGCGAGCTACTCTCCGCCGCACGGGATGATGCGAAATACATCATCCATCAGGATGCAGAACTGCAAAGCGAGCGCGGCAAAGCCTTGCGCACTTTACTGTACCTTTTTAGCTATGACGAGAATATCCGCCTCATCCATAGTGGATAAGCATTTTTTGCCCCCGCTGCGGAACATGCTGTTCCTCACATGGGGCGCAGCTTCGCTGGCTCAAGGCTGACTCGGCCTGCTGGCCTCGTTCCCTCTCTCACCCGACACTAAATTAGAAGCGGTAGCCGATAGCCGTGACAAGCTGGCCGCTGGTCTCGTCTTCGGTCACAGGGCTGTCAGCCGCATCGCCGACAAGCTGCTTCACGCGCACATCACCCAGTGCATACCAATTCGCGTCGATGAAATACATGAGGTTGACGGAAGCGGTGATGTCCTTGAAGCCAGCATCGGCATCAAACGCAGGCAGGCCGGAGAAGGACGCCGCCGACTGGGCGGGGGTGATGCTGAAATAGGGCGAGATATAGTCTTCGGAAGCCCAGGTGGTAGAGATTCCGGGAGTGATGCGCAGCTGCTGGCTGTGCTGGTAGGGAACGGAAGCACCGATTTTCACGGTCATGCCATCGATGTCATCCCCGAAGAACTGGGTGACAGCACCATCGACCACGACAGGCTGGAAGTTGTAGGAGGCGAAGACGCGCGCGCCCCAAGCGTCATCCACATCGCCGGTGCCACGGAGGTGGTTGCTGCCGCTGGAGTTCCAAGGATAGCTGCCGTCCACGTCATCACGGCCATATTCATAGGCGAGGCCGATGCCGCCGCGCAGGTTGCCGTCTTTCACGGCGATCCAGTTCAGGCCGTCTTGACCGAGGGTGATGGTGTCGCGCCATTTGATGTTCACCATAGGCACGGGAAGGTGCACATAATGGCCGCTACCTTCATAGGAAGGCGCGAGGGCATAACCCATGCCGAGCGAGATGTCCCAATCTTCCATATCGTTGGGCTTCTGCGCTTCTTGAGCGAATGCGGGGGAAGCCAGCGCAATGGCGAGAGCAGCGGTGCAAAGGAAGGTCTTGGTCTGGTTTTTCATCGTGGTTGCTCGCAATGAAGATTGAGAAGATACGTCAATTACTACCATTTCACAGCGTTTTGCAACAATGAAAACGTGATGAACCCCGCTTCCACATGCGCTTTTTATGTGGCTCAGGCAGCGTGGTGGAGAATCACATCCGCCGCTTTGCGGGAAGGGGAGACGGAATCGCTGAAACCCAACTGGTGCAGAGCCGATTCGAACGCGTCCGTCTGGGCATCCCGAGCAGCTTGGTTGCGCAGCAGACGCAGCATCTCCGAAGAAATACGCTGGGCGGTTGCATCTTCCTGTAAAAGCTCAGGAATCACCTCGCGCTTCAGCAGAATATTCACCAGCGTCACGAAGCGGGTGATTTTCATTTTCCGCATCAGCCATGCGGAGAGGGGGTGCACCTTATACATCACCACCATGGGGGTCTGGGTGAGGGAAAGCTCCAGCGTCACCGTGCCGGATTTGGCGATGGCGGTGTTGCTGGCGGCGAAGGCATCCCATTTCTCCATCCCTTGGTCGATGAGGATGAGGCGGGATGGCCAGAGCGCGGTCATCTGCTGCATCTCGGTCTTCAAATGCGGCACGGCAGGCATCACGGTGACGATTTCGGGATAATACTCCGCAATCTCTTTCACACTCTCGCGCAGCACGGGCAGGTGGCGTTTCAGCTCGCCCATGCGGCTGCCCGGCAGCACGGACATGACGGGCACGTTCATGGGGATGTCATGACGGGAGCGGAACGCCGGACCATCGGCCTTCGGCATCGCTTCTACCAGCGGGTGACCCACAAAATGCGCTTCCATACCTTCTCGCTCAAAATAGGGGGGCTCGAAGGGTAGGAGGGTAAGCACTTCGTCATAAATTTTCGCTAGTTTCTTGGCGCGACCGGGTTTATATGCCCAGACGCTCGGCGCGACATAATGGATGAAGCGCGGGCTGTCGGCGCGGCCTTTCGGCCATGTCTCGCGGAGTTGCTTCGCCACGCGGAAGTTGAAGCCGGGGGAATCGATGGTGACGATGACATCGGGTTTACGCGCGAGGATGTCTGCCACGGTATGCTTGATGTGCCGCAGCAGGCGCGGCAGGTGGGGCAGAATCTCCACGAAGCCCATCAGGGATAGCTCCGACATGGGGATGAAGGTGCGCAGTCCTTCCTCTTCCATCTGTGTGCCGCCGATGCCCGCGAAGGAGATGTCATAGGATTTCTTGAGTTCGCGCATGAGCCTTGCGCCGAGGAGGTCGCCGGATGCTTCACCTGCGATGAGGTACACCAGCATGGTCAATCCTTCCCTGCGGGTTCGACGGAAAACCCGATGACGAAGAGGCCGAGGGCATCCGCGCGCAGCGCAACGGTCTTGCGGTCGAGCACCAACACACCGCCCGCTTCCACGGCAATACCCGCCAGCCCTGCACGGGCGATGGCCTCGATGGTCGCGGGGCCGATGGTGGGCAGGTCGGCGCGGCGTTCCTGCGTGGGTTTTTTCACTTTGATGAGCGTGCCACCATAAGGGATGTTGCGGCGGAGCTGGCCGCAGCGTTCCACCAGCCCATCCGTGCCTTCCGCCGCTTCCACACCGAGGATGTAGCCTTGCTGGATGACGAGTGCTTGCCCGATGTCGAGGTCACCCACCGCATGGGCGATTTTCACGCCCTGTGCGATATCGGCCTGCGCTTCTTTGGATGGACTGATGCGTCCGATGAGACCCTTGGGGGCGAGGAGCTGGTGCAATACATCATCCGCACCGATGACGCGGAAGCCTTCTTCCTCCAGATAATCAATCACGGCAGTGAGCATGGAGTTATCACCGGAGAAGAACTTGGTGCCGACGCGCGCCAGCAGTTTCGCACCTTTCGCATCGGGGCGGAGGGAAGCGATGCTGGGGCGTTTCATGCGGCCTGCGAGGACGATGTCCTGCACGCCATGCTCGTGGAGGTGGTTCAGGTTATCAGCCAATGCGCCCAAACGCGCGCGGGCATGGGGATGGCCTTGGAGGGTTTCATCGTCCACCGCACCATCAAAGCCGAGGATGAAATACTCGCGGCCTTGGTCGATGCAGGCTTCCACCAGACGGCGGGGCAAATCCCCCCCCCCGGCGAGGATGCCGAGTTTACGCATCGCCGTGGGTGCGGTTTCAGCCTCTTGCGTCATGCTTGTTCGCTATCGTCGATGATGGCGGAAGCATCGCGTGGAACGAGGATGGAGCGGCGGCTTTTCGTCTCGATGAAGGAGAGCAGATTATCCACCGCAGGGACATGGCCGTATTTCGCGCGGGCTTCCGCTGCGCGGGAGGCCACCGTGCCAGTAGTGATGCCGAAGACGTCCTTGAACGTGTGGCGGATGGCGTGGATGCTGTCGCGGTCAAGCTGGCGGCGTTTCAGGCCGATGAGGTTCAGACCTGCCAACCACGCGCGTTCACCGATGACCGTGCCGAAGGGAATCACATCATTCTCGACGCCGGAGAGGCCGCCGATCATCGCGCCTGTGCCGATGCGCACGAACTGGTGCACGGCAGCGAGACCGCCGATAACCGCGCCATCGCCCACATGCACGTGACCCGCCAAGGTGGCGTTATTGGCCATGATGACGTGGTTGCCGACGATGCAATCATGCGCGATATGCGTGGCCATCATGAACAGGCAGTTGTCGCCGACTTGGGTCAGTGCCCCGCCACCTTCCGTGCCAGGATTCATGGTCACGTGTTCGCGGATGGTGTTGTGTTTACCGATGACGAGGCGGGTCTTTTCGCCTTTGAATTTCAAATCCTGCGGAGCATGGCCGAGGGATGCGAAGGGGAAGACCTGCGTGCCTTCGCCGATTTCGGTGTCTCCGGCGATGGCGACATGGGAATGGAGGCGCACATTCTTGCCCAGCTTCACTTCTGCGCCGATGACGCAATAAGGCCCGATGTGCGAGCCTTCGCCGATCTGCGCGCCGTCCTCGATAACGGCGGTGGGGTGAATGAAAGTCTGGCTCATATCAGTTGTCCACGATCATAGCGGAGAAGGTCGCTTCGGCGACTTTCACGCCGTCCACCTTGCCTTCGCCTTTGAAACGCCAGACATTGCCACGGCTGCGGTCTTTGGTGACGTGCAGCTCCAGACGGTCACCCGGCACGACGGGCTTGCGGAATTTACACTCGTCGATGGACATGAAATAGACCAGCTTGCCTTCGGCTTCTGCGCCGAGGGTGTCCACCACGAGGATGGCGGAGGTCTGCGCCATGGCTTCCACGATGAGCACGCCCGGCATGATGGGACGCTGGGGGAAGTGGCCTGTGAAATGGGGTTCGTTGAAGGTGACGTTCTTGATGCCGACTGCGCGCACGTCCTTCTCGATGCCTTCCACACGGTCGATGAGCAGCAGCGGATAACGATGGGGAATCATCTCCATGATGCGCAGGATGTCCACCGAGGTCGTGGTGGGCGCGGGGGTGGTGTTTGCGGTGATGGTGAGATCATTCGTCATGGGTTGCCGCTTTCTTTCTGCTGGTGAGTTTATTCAGGACAGCCGCTTGTCTGCGCCATTGCATCACGGGCACGGCGGGGATGCCGCCGTAGGTCTGTCCGTCTGGGATATGGTTGGTCACGCCGCTTTTCGCTGCGATGACAGAACCACGGCCAATCTTGAGGTGTCCGGCCACGCCGACCTGTCCGGCGAGGATGGCGCCATCGCCCACTTCGGTGCTGCCGGAGATGCCGACCTGCGACACGATGGTGGCGAAACGACCGATGCGCACGTTATGGCCGAGCTGCACGAGGTTATCGATTTTCGCACCCATGCCGATGACGGTGTCCGGCCCTGCGCCGCGGTCGATGCAGGTGCCTGCGCCGATTTCCACATCGTCCTCAATGAGCACGCGACCCAGCTGTGGCACTTTCACCGCGCCTTTAGGGCTGATGGCGAAGCCGAAACCGTCCTGTCCGATATGCACGCCGGGGTGCAGGATGACACGGTTGCCGACGATGCTGTGGCTTAGGGTCGCATTCGCGCCGATGAACGTGCCGTTGCCGATCTGCACGCCATCGCCGATGAAGGCGTTAGGGGAGATGACCGTATCCGCGCCGATGGTGGCGTTTCGGCCGATATAGGCGCCGTGCATGACGGTGGCGGTGGCATCCACCTGCGCGGAAGCATCGACGTGCGCGGTGGGCGCGATGCCAACGTTATGCTTCGTGGCGGGGTAGAACTTCTGCGCCACTAGTGCATAGGCGAGATAGGGATTCTCGGAAATCAGAAGCGCCATTCCCGCAGGGGCTTTATCGGCATGTTTGGGATGCACGATGGCGGCGCTGGCTTTGCTGGTGGCGAAGGATTCAATGTATTTCGGATTGTCGAGGAAGCTGATGTGGTGTTCACCCGCGACATCAAGCGGGGCGACATCTTGGATGAAACGACTGGAATCCACGCCCTCCGCGACTGCCGCGCCGACATGGGCTGCCAGTTCACCGAGGGTGAACGGGCCGGCTTTCGCGAA
>VGDC01000041.1 GCA_016869895.1 Alphaproteobacteria bacterium | reverse complement strand
CATCCGCCGCACCTATTATCAGGTAGCCGGAAACGCCGAACTGGCAGCGAAAGCTTCCGTGATGGGCGCACTCAGCCTGTATCTGGACTTCATCAACATGTTCCAGTTCCTCATCCAGTTCCTGGGTGACCGTCGCTGAGACGACCGCTAAGTGAATGAATGAACCCGTCTCCCAAAAGGAGGCGGGTTTATTTTTGCGCGGAATTAGGGTAAAATCAGTCTATGTCCATGTCCATCACCGCATCGTCGGGCAGTTTTGCTCGCGTGAATTTGCGTAATCCCGCCGAAGAGCAAAAGGCAGGAGCGGAGAATGCCGCGCTGAATAATGCGGCGATTCGCGTGGCGGATGCGCAGCTGAAGCAGGAAGCCCAACGGCTGAAAGCTGAGGCGCAGGCTGCTGGCGGGAATGCTTCGCTGACCTTCACCTATGCCACTGCGCCAGACGGCACGATTTATGTGTCTTCCGTGAAAATCAGCCGCACCGTGCCGGACGAGCAAGCAAACGCGTTAGCGGAGCAGGGCAGACAGAGCGGCATCGTGCAGCAGGAAGCGGAGCTGAGCGCATCCGAACAGGCACGCGTGGCCGAACTGCAAGCGGCGGATATTGCCGTGCGAAACCACGAGATGCTACATTACCGTACCGCTGGGGGCATCGCTTCCGGCACGCCGGATTATTCCTATGTGCAAGGGCCGGATGGGCAATATTACGCCGTGGCAGGCGCGGTGCATGTGCATACCACCGCCACCAGCGACCCTGAGAAATCCGCGCGGGATGCCGCCACAATGGCACGCGCAGCCCTCGCGCCGGGGGATGCTTCGGCGGCTGACCTCTCCGCCGCGCGATCGGCCATGTTCGAGGCGGCGGGTGCTTATGGCAAAGTCATGGCCAGCAACCGCGCGCCGCAATCTTCCGGCATCGCCGACATAACCGCCTAGTTATTTCTCAAAAGGTATATAATCCTGTTTGCATTTCCCTAGGATGCCGATAAACTCCCGCGCCATGGACAAACCTATTGAAACATTAAGCGGGCTTCCGCAGGGAGACGCGCCGCACCTCATCCGTTCTGCCAACTGGCTCGGGGTGAAGACGCTGTATTACCGCGAGGTTTGGCGCTTCCTGAAAGTCTGGAACCAGACGATGATGGCACCCGTCATCACAACGCTGCTCTGGTTGGCTATCCTGACCCTCGCGCTGGGCGGCAATCGTGGCGGCGGGGTGGATATGCCCTTCAACCAGTTCGTCGTGCCCGGCCTCATCATGATGGCGGTGATGCAGAACGCCTTCGCCAATACCTCCTCTTCGCTGATGATGGCGAAGATTCAAGGCACCATCGTGGATATCCTGATGCCGCCGCTGACGCCGGATGAAATCACCCTCAGCATGGCGGCGGGTGGGGTGACCCGTGGCGTGCTGGTCGGCTTGGTTACAGCGGTCGCAGCGGCCTTCTTCGTGCATATCGCGCTGCCGCACCCGCTCATCGCCTTGTTCTATCTGCTGAATGCCAGCCTGATGCTAGCGTTGCTTGGCTTGCTGGCGGGCATTTTCGCGCAAGGATTCGACCAGATGAACGCGTTGACGAATTATGTCATCACGCCGCTATCCTTCCTTTCGGGCACGTTCTATTCGGTGAATGCCCTGCCGGAATTCTGGCATGCACTGTGCTACTACAATCCGTTCTTCTACCTGATGGACGGCTTCCGCTATGCGCTGACGGGGCATAACGATGCGCCGCTTTCCCACGGCATGATCACTATTGTGGTGCTGAACGTGCTGCTCTGGCTTGGCGCACGCGCTATGGTGAAATCCGGCTGGCGTTTGAAATCGTAGGTCGTGCCATGATAGATGCCGTTCTCCCTGTTTATCGCCGTTCCGAACTCACCATCACCCGTGGTGAGGGGGCGTATCTGTTCAATGAGAACGAAAAAGCCTATCTCGATTTCGCATCCGGCATCGCTGTGAACGCGCTGGGGCATTGTCATCCCCATGTGGTGAAAGCCCTGAAGGAACAGGCCGATACGCTCTGGCATTGCTCGAACCTGTACCGTATGCCTCTGCAACGCCGCCTTGCGGAACGCTTGGTGGAGGCGACCTTCGCGGATACGGTGTTCTTCTGCAGCTCCGGCACGGAAGCGGTGGAAGCGGGCGTGAAGATGGTGCGCCGCCATTTCCACATGAAAGGCCAGCCGCAACGCCATCGCATCATCACATTGGAAGGCGCGTTCCATGGGCGCAGCTTCGCGGGCATCTCCGCATCCGGTCATCCGCAAGCAGTGGAGGGCTATGCCCCGCTGCTCGACGGGTTCGATCATGTGGCTTTCGGCGACATTGAAGCACTCAAGGCGGCCATCACTCCCGCCACCGCCGCCATCCTGCTGGAGCCTGTGCAGGGCGAGGGTGGCATCCGCGTTCTGAACGCTGATTATTTGAAATCGGTGCGCGCGCTTTGCGACGAACATGGCATCCTCCTGTTCCTCGATGAAGTCCAATGCGGCATGGGGCGCACGGGTAAACTTTTCGCCCATGAATATGCGGGCATTAGCCCAGACTTGATGAGCGTCGCCAAGGGCATCGGCAACGGTTTTCCTTTGGCGGCGCTGCTGGCGACGGAGCATGCGGCCTCCGGCATGACCCCCGGTTCTCACGGCTCGACATATGGCGCGAATCCACTAGCGATGGCGGTGGGCAATGCGGTTCTTGATGTAATGCAAGAAATTAATTTCTTCAAAGAAGTAAATGATATTGCAGAGTATCTTTCTTCTTCATTGCGCGCCCTTTGCGCTGAGTTCCCGCAGGTGCTGGAAGGGGTTCGCGGTATCGGTTTGATGCTCGCCATTGAGCTTGCGCCATCGGTCAATTACCGTGAATTCGCCGAATCGCTCCGTCATCGCGGGCTGCTGACTTCCCCTGCGGTCGCGCCGCAAATCATCCGCATCCTGCCGCCGCTCATCATCACCCGTGAGCATGTGGATCAGGCCATTACGTTGTTGCGCGCCCATATTGAAGACTGGAATTAACCATGCCATTGCCGTCTGGAAAACGCCATTTCCTCGATTTTCGTGACCTTTCCTATGCGGAATTGCGTCACCTGCTCATCCATGCAGAACGTCTGAAGAAAGAGCGTGGCACGCAGGATGCACCCCTCGCGGGCAAAAAGCTGGCGATGGTCTTCGAGAAGCCCTCCACCCGCACGCGCGTATCTTTCGAGGTGGGGATGTATGAACTGGGCGGTACGGCGCTTTATCTGGGTAAGAACGACATCCAGATCGGTCATGGCGAGTCGATTCCCGACACGGCGCGGGTGCTTTCGCGCTTCGTGGATGCCATCATGTTGCGCTGCCATGGGCATGACACGCTGACCAACCTTGCGAAATACGCCGATGTGCCCGTCATCAACGGGTTGACCGACTATAATCATCCTTGCCAGCTGCTGGCGGATATTCTGGTGTTCGAGGAGCATCGCGGGCCTATCGCTGCCAAGACGGTGGTATGGGTGGGCGATGGCAACAACATGGCCAATTCGTGGATTGTCGCTGCGCAACGCTTCGGTTTTGTGCTACACTTGGCAGTTCCACATGCGCTGCGCCCCTGCGCGCAGACAGTGGAATGGGCGCAAGAGAACGGCGCGACCATCCGTTTCTTCGAGAATGCTGACGATGCAGTGAAGGGCGCGCATGCCATCGTTGCCGATACGTGGGTGTCAATGGGGCAGAGCGGCGCGGAAGAGCGCAAGGCATTGCTCGCGCCCTATCAGGTGAATGATGCGCTGATGGCAAAGGCCGACCCGAAGGCGTTGTTCCTGCATTGTCTGCCCGCACATCGCGGGGAAGAGGTGACGGATTCGGTGCTCGATGGCCCACAGTCCGTCGTATTCGACGAGGCGGAAAATCGCCTGCATGTGCAAAAAGCCGTACTGCTTTGGTGCCTTGGTGTAATTTAAGTTCTGGTTTAAGAATCATAACCAAATATTTGGAATAAACATGATTATCAATACTGTTGCTGGAAACGATAACCACTCGCGCTTCACGGATTTCTTCCAGCCGTTCCTGATTGATGAAAGCAATGTGAAGGGCAATTTCATCCGTCTTGGGCAGGCGATGGATGTGATTCTCTCTCGCCATGATTATCCCGATTCGGTTTCGCGCCTTCTGGCGGAACAAGCGGTACTGGCATGCATGTTATCCGGTAATCTGGATGATGGCGGTTCGCTGACGGTGCAGGTGAAGGGCGCGCAGCAGGATGATGCCATCCGTGGGCCAGTGGGCTTCACGGTCATCGATGTGAAGGAGAATGGGGACATCCGTGGTTATGCGGATCTGGCGCCCGATGCGCTTACACGCATCCGCGAGCTAGAGAAAACGCAGGAGGAGATTTCCCTGAAAGACCTTATCGGCGAGGCGGGTTTCCTTGCTATCACCATCACGCCAGCGGCAGATACGCAGCAGTATCAAGGCATTGTCGCTTTGTCGGGCGACACGCTGGCGCAGGCGGTGGAGGAGTATTTCACCCAATCCGAGCAGTTGCAGGTTTCCATTAAAGTGTCAGTCGGCAAAATCGCCGAAGGCGGCAAGCACAAATGGTATGCCAGCGGCATGATGATTCAGCGCGTGCCGGATTTGGGCGGCAAAGCCGAGAAGGTCAAATTGGAAGATGACGGCGAGGATTGGAACCGCTCGCGCATCTTAATGAACACCGTTAAGAACGAGGAGTTGCTGAACCCGACCCTCTCGCCGCAGACGCTTCTGGTGCGTTTGTTCAATGAAGATGGAGTCTGGGTGTATGAGCCGAAGCAGTTGCAAGTGAATTGCCGTTGCTCCCGCGAGCGTATCGAGGATGTGCTAGGGAATTTCCCCGATGAGGACATCGAAGAGATGAAGCATGACGGGGTCATCAGCGTCAGTTGCCAGTTCTGTAACAAGACGGAAGTGTTCCGCGACGACGACATCGCGCGCATCCGTCAAAACGCGGTCGAATAAGGCGAAAACTTATCCACAGGGGAAATATCCAGCCCCTTCCGCGCCTTACAAATCTGCACGAAAAAATCATGATTCGGCGGTTGCCAGCGTCCTGCCGGGGGTGTAATAATGTTGAACCTCCAGAAAATAACACCTAGAAAATTGGTTGAACGTACATGCCGCGCATTAATGTGAAAGATAAGCGTAAACAGCAACTTATCGATGCGAATATCGCGTCCATCGCCAAGCGCGGCTTGTCGGAAACGACTATCGCGCATGTGTCGCAAGGCGCGGGCATGTCGCGCGGCATCGTGAACTTCTATTTCACCGCCAAAGAAAGCATGATGCAGGAGACCTGCCAATACCTCGCGGATGAATATGCGGGGGCTTGGGAGCGTGCGCTGGAGAAAGCGGGTGCGGATGCGAAACCGGAAGACGCGCTGCGCGCTATTGTGAACGCGCATTTCACCAGCGCCTTGTGCAGCCAGAAGAAGCTGGCCGTGTGGGTGGCGTTCTGGGGTCATGCAAGTTCGCACAACGAATATAAGAAAATCATCGCGGCGGCGGATGCGGTCTGCCTCGGTAAGGTGCAGGAAATCTACGCGCAGCTGGTGGCACCATCTGTTCCTGCCGAAGTCTTCGCTTATGAACTACACGCGCTCATCCGCGGTTCTTGGCTGAACTTCCTGCTTTCCGCCCAGTCGCTTGACCGCGATGCACTGGCCGCGAAATGTCAGGAATTCGTTTCCCGCGCATTGGCTGAGCCAGTCGCGGTGGAAGCCGCACCGAAGAAAGCCGCCAAGAAAACTGTTGAGCCTAAAACCGAGACGGTGGAGGTGGCGGATAATGTCACCGAACTGGCGGAAGCCAAGCCTGCCGCCAAGAAAAAGGCGAAACCCGCTGCTCCCGAAGTGGAAGAGCAGGCAGCTCTGGGCGACCTGTTCGCCATGGGGCGTTAAGGAAGAATATGACTGAAACGCCCAACACTAAAACCCCGTTACTCGACAAGGTGCATTGCCCTGCGGACATCCGCGGGCTTTCGCTGGAGCAGCTGAAACAGCTTTCCGACGAAGTGCGCACCGATCTCGTGGAGGCGGTTTCGCAGACGGGCGGCCATTTGGGTGCGGGGCTGGGCGTGGTCGAACTGACCGTGGCGTTACATGCCACGTTCAACACGCCAAAAGACAAAATCATCTGGGATGTCGGCCATCAGAGCTATCCCCATAAGATTCTCACAGGCCGCCGCGAGCGGATGCGCACCATTCGCCAGCCGGAAGGCCTTTCCGGCTTCTGCAAGCGCGATGAAAGCGAATATGACGTGTTCGGCGCGGGGCATAGCTCCACCTCCATTTCGGCGGGTTTGGGCATGGCTGCGGCGCGCGATGCGGCGGGTGATGATTTTGATGTGGTCGCCGTCATCGGTGATGGCGCGATGAGCGCGGGCATGGCTTTCGAGGCGATGAACAACGCAGGGCACCTCGGTTCGCGCCTCATCATCATCCTGAATGATAACGATATGTCCATCGCACCGCCTGTCGGGGCGTTCAGTGCCTATCTGTCGAAGATGGTGTCTTCCCACAAATACCGCACGCTTCGCCATCACGCGAAGACCGTGGCCAGCAAATTCCCCGGCCCACTGTTGCGCATGGCGAAAAAGGCCGAGAAATACGCCCGTGGCCTCGCCACCGGCGGCACGATGTTCGAGGAACTGGGCATCTATTATGTCGGGCCGATTGACGGTCATAACCTCGCGCATCTGATGCCTGTGCTGAAGAACGTGCGGGACGAGAAACAAAGCGGCCCTGTGCTCATCCATGTGGTGACCCACAAAGGCCACGGTTATGCCCCTGCGGAAGCCGCTGCCGATAAATACCACGGCGTGGTGAAATTCGACGTGGTGACGGGCAGCCAGCAGAAAGCCGCCGCTGGCGCGCCGAGCTACACCAAGGTATTCGGCGAATCCCTTGTACAGGAAGCCGAACAGGACAGCAAAATCGTCGCCATCACCGCCGCCATGTCTTCCGGCACGGGCGTGGATATCTTTGAGAAGCGATTCCCTGAGCGCACATTCGATGTCGGTATCGCCGAGCAGCACGCCGTCACCTTCGCGGCAGGCATGGCCACGGAAGGCTATAAGCCCTTCTGCGCGATTTACTCCACCTTCCTGCAACGCGCCTATGACCAAGTGGTGCATGATGTCGCTATCCAGAACCTGCCTGTGCGTTTCGCCATCGACCGTGCGGGGCTTGTGGGCGCGGATGGCCCGACCCATGCGGGCGCGTTCGATGTGACTTATCTTGCATCCCTGCCGAATTTCGTGGTCATGGCCGCTGCCGATGAAGCGGAATTGAAGCATATGGTCGCCACCGCTGCGGCGCATGAATCCGGCCCGATAGCCTTCCGCTATCCACGCGGCGAAGGTACGGGTGCGAAGCTTCCGGAGCGCGGAGAAGTGCTGGAAATCGGTAAAGGCCGTATTGTTAAACAGGGCAGCAAGCTGGCGATTCTTTCGCTCGGCACACGCCTTGAAGAAGCTCTGAAAGCCGCCGAAGAACTTAACGCGCGTGGTCTTTCGACCACCGTCGCCGATGCCCGCTTCGCCAAACCGATTGATGAGGCATTGCTGGAACGCCTGTTGCTTGACCACGAAGTGGTTGTGACGGTGGAAGAAGGCAGCATCGGCGGTTTCGGCTCCCATGTGGTGACACTGGCTGCCCAGAAGGGCTGGCTGGAATATCCGAAATATGCCCGTCTGTTGCCGTTGTTCCTGCCGGACACGTTCATTGCGCAGAACAAGCCGCATGTGATGTATGATGAAGCAGGGCTGAACGCCAAGCAAATCGTTGCGGCCTTCGATGCCGCGCTGGCGCAGGCGAATGCGTCGAGAGCACAGGCGAAACGATGAATCTTCGTGTGATTTCAGCGGGTAAGATCGAATTTAACGATAAAATCTACCCCATTTCCACTGGAAAAAACGGCTTTTCCGTTGAAAAACGCGAAGGTGACAACTGCACGCCCATCGGCACATATGCATTGCGCGAATGCTGGTATCGCGCTGATAAGATAGCAGCTCCCGTCACGAACCTGCCATTACGCGTCATACAGCCGGATGATGGCTGGTGCGATGCGCCGGAGCATCCGGCCTATAACACGCATGTGAAACTGCCGTTTGCGGCGTCCCATGAAAAGCTCTGGCGCGAAGATGATGTCTATGATGTCGTCGTGCCGATGGGCTATAACGACGCGCCCATCGTGCCGGGCAAGGGCAGCGCTATCTTCATGCACGTCGCGCGCCCCGGATATGTCGGCACGGAAGGTTGCGTCGCGCTCGCCCTGCCAGACTTGCTGGAAGTGTTGAAAGACGCAAGCCCAGAAACCCTTATCACAACTTCTTTCTAAAGCTTACGCTTATAACTTCATGGGCATGATAATCATCGTCTTCCCGCGGTTATGCAATCGCTTCTGGAGGATGTAGATGATTTTATTATGCAGCAGTTGTGTGAAGAAATTCTCATCATCAGAGATGACTTTCGCACCGAAGAAGGTCGCACGTGGGTAATCCTGTGCGATCTGGTCGGCCAGCTCCTCCATGCGCTGCGCCACGTCTATGCTGAAAGCGTGGTAATACTTGCTGGGGATGCCACGGTCATGGCAATAATCCACGTATTGTTGCAAGCGCGTCGTGGTGTTGACGTTCAGGCGCCGCCACTTGTTGTCATCCACTAATTCTTCAGTGTCGAATTCCGCGACGCTGGCGAAGATGAAATTGGTGTAGGTGCGGGGGAACTCGCGCTGCACCCAGAGGAGCGTGTGTAAGCCGCTGGCGGCGGTTTCATCGATGATGAACACGGCAGTCGGCTTTTCGGGATCGACCTCCGGCACCTGCGTTTCCGCGCGCTGCCGCTTCTTGGAGAATGCCTGTGCCAGCACCTCTTCCGTCTGCCGCACCTGACATGCCACCTTGTCGTATTGCTTGCGAATCCAGAAACCGAGGGCGATGAGTCCACCCGTGACAAAGATGGTGATCCAGCCGCCGGTGGTGAATTTCTCGAAGATGGTCACTCCAAGGATGAACACGCAGATGATGAGCGACACGAATGGGATGATGAGTTTGCGCAAAGAGCCTTTGCGGCGACGTTTGCGCCAGCGATAGCTGCTCAATCCCGCCAGCGAGAGCGAGAAGGTGAGGAACACGTTGATACTATATAAGACCACGAGCAGATGCACCTGACCACCCGTGATGAGCAGCGCGCCCGCAGCGGCGAAGCCCATCAGCAGAATGCCGTTCTTCGTGACCAGACGGTTGGAGAGCAGGCTGAAGGAATGGGGCATCCAGCGGTCTATGGCCATATTCGCCAGCACCGCAGGCCCAGCGATAAACCCGGCATTACCCGCCACGAAAAGTAGGCCGGCCGAGAATATCATCGTCACGCCCACGACCCAGCCCGACACATTCATGTCGCCGATGTGCCAGTCGGCTGTGATGGCCTTGAAGGCTGTGGCGTTCAACGTTTCACCCGCGACCTTTTCCACGTCCCACAGCAGATAGAGCATGATGATGCCGCAGGCCATGAAGGCCAGCGAAGCGGCGATGGCGATCATCGTCATCTTGCCTGTGCGCACCTTCGGTTCAGCCAGATGATGCATGGAGTTCGACACCGCTTCGATACCCGTGTATGTGCCGCCACCCAGCGAGAATGCCTTGAACAGCAAGGCCAGAACCGCCAGCCAGCCGACCTCGCTTGCCATGGATTTGGTTTCTGCCACGGCTTCCGGCACGAGGAGGGATACCCCTTCTGAATGGCCGAATATGCCTGCAACAATCAGCATGAAGTGCAGCCCGATGAAGCCAAGGAAAATGGGCATGAG
>VGDC01000040.1 GCA_016869895.1 Alphaproteobacteria bacterium | reverse complement strand
ACGCGTTGAACAGTTCCGCGCGAGATTCCCACGCCTTATTGCTCGGACGGATGCGGCGGGTGCGCCCATCGGTCTTGTCGATGTTACGCTCCACCCAGCCATTCGTCTCCATGGTGCGCACCATGCGCGAGATGGACGGTTCATCACGCTGGGTGATGGCAGCGAGGTCGGATTGGGAGACCGTATCGAATTCCCACAGCACCGCCAGCACCTGCCATTGTTCCGGCGTCAGCTGGAAGGGCTTGAGGGCGATCATCTGTTCGCGGCGCAGCGCCATGGCAAGGCGGCTAGCGTGGAAAGAGAGAGAAAATTCAAGACGTTCAGGGAGTTTCTGCATATACCCGACTTCATTTCCGCTATTTGGTTGTTGGCACAACAGTACCAAAAAGATTATTTGAAGACAACCGTCTTATGGCCGTTCAGGATGACTCTGTGCTCCAGATGATACTGCAGCGCATGCGCCAGCACCCGCGCCTCGACATCGCCGCCCACGACCACCAGTTTCTCCGGCGCATAGGTGTGGTCAACACGGGCGATCTCCTGCTCGATGATGGGGCCTTCGTCGAGGTCGGAGGTGACATAATGCGCGGTCGCACCGATGATCTTCACGCCGCGGTCATAGGCCTGATGATAAGGCTTCGCACCTTTGAAGCTCGGCAGGAAGGAGTGGTGGATGTTGATGGCTTTGCCATGGAGCGCGCGGCATAGCTCGGTGGAGAGAATCTGCATATAACGCGCCAACACCACCACATCCACCTGCAATTCTTCGACCAGCGCGAGGAGTTTGGCTTCCTGTTCGGCTTTGTTCGCGGCGTTGACGGGCATGTGATGGAAGGGGATGCCGTGCCATTCGGTCAGCCCGCGCAGCACCTCATGGTTCGACACCACCGCAGCGATCTCCATGGGCAGCGCACCCGCTTGATAACGGTGGAGCAGGTCGTTCAGGCAATGGCTGGCGGTGGAGACCATGATGAGCACGCGCGGCTTGCGCGCAAGGTCATGCAGCTGCCAGTTCATGGAAAAACCTTCGGCCACTTCGCTGCTGAAACGGCTATAAAGCTCGCCCTGCGCGGGGGTGGCGGCACCCGCCTCAAAATCGCAGCGCATGAAGAACTGGCCGGTGGAAGGGTCGCCGAACTGCGCCGATTCGCGGATGAAGCAGTCATGGCGCGTCAGGAACGACGATACCGCCGCGACGATGCCGCGCACGTCCTTGCAGGAAAGAATCAGCACATAATGTTTCGGTTCGCTCGTCACTTGCTTGCGGCCTTTGAACTGGGGATGATGGATGCCACAACATGCGGCGGCGGCTTGGCGTTGGCAAGCAAAAAATCCGTGAGGGAAAATCGCGCTTGCGGGTGTATAGTGTCATAATCTCATTCGGAGTCATCCCATGGCTGCCCTTTCCGCCCACGCCCGCGTCGCTGCAAACCGTTTCGGCATGGGCTTGCGCCCAGAGGAAATCGAAGGCTTATCCAGCGGAAACCCGCGCGCATGGCTGCTGTCACAGCTATCTTCGCCCCAACCTGCCCCCGTCTCTTCCCTTGAGGGTAGCCCCATCCGCCGTTTGGCGGAAGGGGAGAAAAACAAGGATAAGGACGCGCAGAAAGCCATCCGCCGTGAAATCCGTCAGCAATTCACGGGCATGTTGGGGCGCAAATTCACCCATGCCATCACCACGAAAACCTCCTTCCACGAGCGGCTGGTATGGTTCTGGGAGAACCATTTCTCCGTTTCGACCAAAAGCCCCATCGCCACCGCATCCATCATCGGATATGAGGCACTGGCAATCCGCCCGCATGTGACGGGCAAGTTCGAAGACATGCTCATCGCCGTGGCGCAGCACCCCGCTATGCTGCTGTATCTCGACAACACCCGCTCCATCAGCGCCGATTCCATGGCTGGAAAGCGGCAGAAGAAGGGGCTGAACGAGAACCTCGCCCGCGAGATTCTGGAGCTGCACACCCTTGGCGTGGAAGGCGGATATAGCCAAGCGGATGTCGGCGCGCTGGCGAAGCTCATCACCGGATGGAGCATCGACCGCGAATCGGGCAACTTCCAATTCCGCCCCCTCGCCCATAGCCGTGAGGATGTGACGCTGCTGAATAAGCGTTATTCCGCACCGCGCATGCCCAACGTAGAACGCGGCGAGGCAGCACTGCGCGACCTCGCCCGTCACCCCGCGACCGCACAATTCATCGCGTTGAAACTGGCGCGGCATTTCATCGCCGACATCCCGCCAGAATCCGCCGTGAACGCCCTGCGTGATGCATTCCTTCGCAGCGGCGGCGATTTGCGACAGGTGTATGAGGCTTTGCTCGGTCTGCCGGAAGCGTGGCAGCCTGCGCCGGTGAAGCTGAAATCCTCTTCGGAGATGATCATTTCCGCCGCGCGGTTGACGGGGGTGGACGATGCCCCCCGCCGCTATCTAGAATTTTCCCTGCGGGAGTTGAAGAACACCCCTTATTCCGCCCTTTCTCCGGCGGGTTTCCCTGATACTGCATCGGAACTGCTGGGGTCGGATATGCTCCTCCGCCGCATCCAATGGGCAGAAGAAGCGGCGCGCATGTTGACCAAAGAAGAAGCGCCCCCGCCCGACAGTGCGGCTTACATCACTTTCGGCGAGACGCTCCACCCCGATACCGTGCAGGCCATCGCCAATGCGCGTGACCGCCAGACCGCCTATGCCATCCTCTTCGCTTCACCCGAATTCCAGAGGAGATGAATTATGCTGAACCGCCGCCATTTCATCACCGCCTGCTGCGCCGGACTTATCGCCACAACTTCGCCGCTGCGCTTCGCTCTGGGCAATACGCCCGATGACCGCCGCTTCGTCTTCGTCATCCTGCGCGGGGCGATGGACGGCCTCGCCGCCGTGCCTCCACTCGGCGACCGCGCCTATGCAGCCGCCCGCCGCGAACTCGCGCTGGATGATTCCAAAGCCCTGCCGCTGGATGGGTATTTCTATCTCCATCCCGCCTTGCAGCCGCTGCTGCCGCTGTACCAGAAAAAGCAACTGGCCATCATCCACGCCGTCGCCTCGCCTTACCGCTCGCGCTCGCATTTCGATGCGCAGGACGTGCTGGAGAACGGCAGCGCAGGTTCAGCCAAATCCGCCGATAACGGCTGGTTGGGGCGCGCCCTAGCCCTTTTCCCGCAGGATAAGGGATTGGCCATCAGCCCCGCCCTGCCACTGGTGATGCATGGCGCAGGCAATGCCGCCTCATGGTTCCCGAAGAAACTGGCGGTGGACGGCAAAAGTGATTTCCTCGCCACCATGCAACAGCTTTACAGCCACGACACGGTCTTCCAGCCTTATCTGCAACAGGCACTCGCCGCCGAGGCCACCGCCGTGGCCAGCCTGTCACCGGAAGACATGAAATCCGGCGGAAATGCGGCGGATAGCAACGTGTTTCCCAGCCTTGTGCGCTCTTGTGCGACCTTCATGGCGCAGCCCGGTGGCCCGCGCATCGCCGTGCTCGAAAGCGGGGGATGGGACACCCACGCCCGCCAAGGCGCAGCGGATGGCACCCTCGCGCGGAAATTCACATCACTGGCCGATGGCCTCGCGTTGTTCCCGTCATTGCTCGGTGAAGCCGCATGGAAAAAGACCGTGGTGGTCGTGGCCACGGAATTCGGGCGCACGGTGAATGTCAACGGCACGGGCGGCACGGATCACGGCACCGCATCCGTCAGCTTCCTCTTGGGGGGCGACATCGCAGGGGGGCAGGTGCTGGCCGACTGGCCGGGGCTGGGGAGCAATCAACTCTTTGAAGGAAGGGATCTTGCGCCTACAACCGACCTGCGCAGCGTGTTCAAGACCGTGCTGCACCGCCAGCTCGGCATCGACAAGCAGCGGCTGGATAACGCCATCTTCCCCGAAAGCGCGCAGGCGGGATTGCTGACTAAGCTTCTCTAGCCAGTAATAAGGTGCTCCACCCGCCCTCAGCGCGGATGGGCTCGGCGATAAGCTGCAACCCTTGCTGCTCATGAAGAGCGATGATGTCCTCCTCGCGCCAGCGCAACACGCCGGATAAGACAATCAAGCCGTCATCCGCCAGCACATCTGTGATTTGCGCAGCCAATCCCGCATGGACATCGGCGGTCATATTGGCGAGGATAAGGTCGTATTTCGAATGGAAAACCACGTTCTTGTCGCGGTAACTATTCCCGTTAACTACGTGGATGCGACCATCGAAGCCATTCTCGGAAATGTTATGCAGCGCCGTTTCCACGGCACTTTCCTGCATGTCCACCGCCAAGACCGTGCAGGCCGGCCAGAGGGACGCCGCAGCCATCGACAAAACACCCGAACCGCAGCCCATATCCAGCACATTCGCGAAGCTGCCCTCTTCCGCCAATTCCCGCAGCACATCGAGCATCGTGGCGGTGCTGGGGTGCAACCCATCGCCGAAGCCGCCGGGGCCTGCTAAAACGTCGAATGTGAACTCGGTCATAGGGTAATCTCTGGTGGCGTGATGATTTTCGCGGCCTTCTCCCGCAGGATGACCCGCCGCTCGACCCACCACATCATGGCAGGAACGGTGAGGGTTGCCAAGATGGCAAGCCACGCCACATGCTCGAACCCGATGAGTTTGCCGTCCGGCGCGCTGGTCAGCAGGATGGAGCTGATGAACGCGCCACCCGCGGCGAATATCTGCGCGATGCTGGCCATGAGCGCGAGGAAACCCGCCCGCTGGCTCGGCTCAGGGATGCGCGAGGCCAGCGCGTTGTTGCTGACACTGCGCAGCGCCATGCCCGACATGAAGAGTATATAGATGGCCACCACGGGCAGCTGATACACTGGCGAGATGAAACCGAAATAGAATTGCGGCACCAGCAGGAAACAGCAAAGCACCGCCGCCACGGAAGCCTGCGTCCGGTCGATGATGCGTCCTGCCACGCGCAGCACGAAGAAGCTGACCACGCCCGCGATCATGTACATCAGCCCAAGCTGCTCGCGCGGAAAACCGAGGTTATGCTGCACGTAGCCCGCCAGATTCGGCGTGATGAGCAGCGAACTGAATGACCCCATCCCCGCGAAGAGGAAGACCATCATATTCACCTTGGAATAGAGCATTCTTTTGAGTGCAGAAAAGCCTTTGATGTCAGCGACGGGCGCCATATGCCCCGTCATCGGAGAAATCATCCAAAAACCGAGCAAAAACACGCAGAAAACACTCAAAGATGAAGCGAAAAACGGCATATTCCAACCGAATTGTTGCGCGATTTCCAATCCGAATGGCACACCGAGAATCGAGGCGAAGGACAGCGCGCCCAGCACCTTTCCCATCGCTGCACCACGGCGGTGGGCGGGGATGGCATCGGCGATGATGGCATAACAGATGGCGGTGCCCGGCCCACCGAAAATACCGCTCAAGAAACGGGTGACGAGTAGGGATTCGAAATTCCATGCGAAGCCGGAAAGCCCCGTGCACACAGCCAGACCGCCCAGCGAGAGGAGGAAGACTTTCTTGCGGTCGAAACGGTCGAGATAGACCGCCACCAGAATACCCGTGAAAGCCGAGGCGAGGGTGTAGATGCCGCCAATCCAGCCGAGATGGCCGATGTCGATGGAAAGCGCCGCCGCGAAATCCGGCCCCAGCGGCATGATCATCATGTAATCGATGATGGCGACGAACTGCGCCAGCGCGAGGACGGTCAGCAATCTGCCCTCATGGGGCGCGGTGGTGGTCATAGGAGGGGGCAGTCAACAGGCGGTGGAACGACAGCCGATTAGGCCGCTTTCAGCAGGGTTTCCGCTTCGCTTTCTTCGTCGTCTGCGAAATGGTCGGTATGGTCAAAGGCGAAATTGCGCTCCATATACTCCATCTGCTCGCGGCTCGGCTGGCCGATTCCCTGCAGCAGCACTCTACCATATTCGCCCAGTCGCACAAGGCGTCCTGCATCCATATCATGGTGCAGGCGCGTCAGCTGTTCATAGGGCAGCTTGACATAGGCGAAGAACGCCTGCGGCGCGCGGTCACCGTAAGTTTTTTCGCCGCGCAGGAACACGATGGGCTCCTGATCGCTGAACATGATCTTCTGCTGATAGGATACGATGGACATATCTTTACCATGGCTGAACGAGTTTGCTTGAATGGGCGGAACTTAGCACAACATTTCCGCAGATTCCTGTGCTTTTTTGTGAATTAATTGTGACAACAATCTATCCACAGGCTTATGCACCGGGAGGGGACTTACAGGTGGTTTTTGTTTGCCTGATGGAAAATCGGGGTCTATGTTACGGCCAATCCGCACCCCCATGATAAAGGCTTAGATCATGTTCAAGCATTGCCTCTATGGCACCGCCCTGCTCTTCACCGTCCTGTCCTTCGCCGCTTGCACCACCGATGCGCCGAATGTGGCGACCACGGGCACTTCGGGTGAAACGACCATCACCATCATCCATAACAATGACTTCCACAGCCAGTTGGAATCGCTGTATCCCGAAGGTGAGCCTTCCCAAGGCAGCGCGGCGCGCTTGCAGGCGTTGGTGAAGAAAATCCGCGCGGAAAAGGGCGCGGAGAATACCCTGCTGCTCTTCGGCGGCGATATGTTCCAAGGCAGCCTCTACTACAACACATGGCTCGGTTCGGCGGAAATCATGGTGATGAACCACATGGGCTATGACGCTGTGGCACTGGGCAACCATGAATTCGATTCCGGCACACCGGAACTGGCGCGCGCACTGCGCGGCGAGCCCGTCGAAATCGCGGGGAAATCCTACCCCACCGAGAAAGCCAAATTCATCGCGCTGGGCAGCAACATCGACTATTCCAATGAGCCGCTTTTGCAGGATTTGCTCGTGAAACGCGCCATCGTCGAGAAGAACGGCGAGAAATATGGCCTCATCGGGGTGACGACCACCAGCACCGAGACAGGCTCTAGCCCTGGCCCGAACGTGCATTTCGGTGATTACGTGCCCTATATCCAGCAGCAAGCCGATGCGCTGACCGCCGAGGGCATCAACAAAATCATCGTCATGTCGCACATCGGCTATGACGTGGATATCGAGAACGTGCCGCAGCTTTCCCATGTGGATGTCATCGTGGCGGGTCACGACCATGCATTGCTGGGTGACCCCGCGACCGTGGAAGCATTGGGCATTCCCAAGCAGATTCCGCGCATCAAAGGCCCTTACCCCACGGTGTTGAAGGATAAGGACGGAAACGATACCGTTGTCGTCACCGCCATGGAAAAAGGCCGCTGGCTGGGCGAAATCGACGTGACCTTCGACAAAAAAGGCCGCGTCATCGCCGATAAACTCAAGCCGAACCTGACCTTCGTGCGCGGCTGCGACGTGCTGGCCGACAAGACCGAGGATTGCACCAAAGAAGTCATCACCCCTGACGCGGAAATGGCGGCACTCGTGAAGCAATACGGCGAACCGCTGGAAGCCTTCGCCAATGTGGTGATGGGCGAAGCGGCAGTGACCTTCGGAGGACGCTCCAGCGAAACCACAGGCGCACCTGCCATGGGTGACCTCATCGCTGACATCCTGCTCGACCGCGCGAAAGTGACCAACCGCGCCGATGCGGCCTTCGTGAACCGTGGCGGCATCCGCACCGACCTCGTCAAAGGCACGGTGCGTTATAAGGACATCAACGCCGTCATGCCCTTCAACAACACCCTCGCGCTGCTTGATTTGACGGGCGACGAACTGGTGACCGCGCTCGACCACGGGCTGACGCAGGGTTACGGCCAGTCCCCCGGCGCGAAACCGCATGTCTCCGGCATGACGGTGCATCACTGCGCAGCGGCACCTTGCCCGAAGGCCATCCACCAGCCGAACGGCGTGGTCACGGCCATCACCATCGACGGCAAACCGTTGAACCTGAAGAAGACGTACCGCATCGCCACCATCGATTACATCATGGGCGGCGGGGATCTCTACACGATGCTGAAGGAAGCCTGCGCGCGTGAAGGCAACTACTGCCGCAAAAGCTCGGTGATGGTGCGTGACATCATCTCCGACTGGTTCAAGAACCATTCGCCGGTCAGCCCGCTTCCTGCGACGCGTCTGGTGGTGCAGCAGTAAGGAAACTTACTCGCTGATGCCGAGGTATTTGCGGATCATGTTCTGTAGCTCGATGACCTGAATGGGTTTGGAGATGTAATCATCCATACCCGCTTCCATGCAGCGTTCGCGGTCGCCCGCCATGGCATTGGCGGTGACGGCGATGATGATGGCGCGTTTCTTGCTCTCGCGCTCCTCGATCTTGCGGATTTCACGGGCGGCATCGAAGCCGTTCATGATGGGCATCTGCACATCCATGAGAATCAGTTCGAAATCCTGCATCGCGGCCTTCTGCACCGCCTCCACGCCGTTCTCGGCGTGAATCGAACCTAGCTGCATATTGTCCAGAATCGTCTCGACCACGAGGCGGTTGGTCAGCTGATCCTCGACCAGCAGGATGCGCTTGGGATAATCGCCACCGGAAAGGGGCACGCTGGGTTTGTATGTCACGGGTTTTTGCTCTTCTTGCGGAGTGACTGCAGGCTCTTGGGGTGTAGGCTCTTGGAAGGTGGGGGCTGGCGCGAAGATGGCCTCATCCGCAGGGATGGTCACATCCAGCGGCTGGGAAGGCACGTATTTCGTGAAACTGGTGCGCACGGGCTCCGGTGCGGGTTCTGGCGCTGGCGGGGGTGCAGGCTCTTCGAGAATAGCAGGCTGCACCTCTTGCACGGCAGGTTCGGGGGCTGCGACAGGCTGTGGCTGGGGGACGAAAGCCGGAGCGGGTGCGGGCTGTGCGGGCGCAGGCGGTTGCGGCACAAAGGTGGGCTGTGGCGCGACAGGCTGTGGCGGCGCAGGGGGTGCGGATTGCGGATGCAAGGCCGCCAGCGGGTCGATGGGCGCGGCCTGACGGGCGGCGGCATCGCCGAATTCGTCACGGCGGTTATCCACCTTGGCGAAGGTATGCTGGGTGATGATGCCGCCTTCCTGACGGCCATGGATGCGGTTCATCCACACGGTCGTCACCGTATCCAGCAGCACGGACGCACGGGCGGGTTTGACCAGATAGGCCTCGAAGCCGATTTCCTGGAATTTGCCCGCATCGCCGCGCATGCCCATGGAAGTCAGCAGGATGAGCGAGGTATCCGCCAAATCCGTGTCGGTCTTGATGAGGTTGGACAGGTCTTCCCCGTCCATGTTCGGTAGCTGGTAATCCAAGATGGCGATCTGGAACGGGTTGCCCTGCGCCTTGGCCAGTTTCATCATTCGCAGTGCTTCTTCGCCGCTCTCGGCGGCGGCGGCTTTCACATTCCAGCCATGCGCCAGCTCCAGCAGGATGCGGCGGTTCAGCTCGTGGTCGTCCACCACCAGCAGATGCACCTGCGACAGGTCTATCTTCGGCAGGTTATAGTTCTGCGGCTGCGCCTGATCCAAGCGGAAGGGCACTTCGAACCAGAAGGTCGAGCCTTTGCCCGGCTCGCTCGTCACGCCGACCTCGCCGCCCATCAGCTGCGCCAACTGCTGGGAAATCGCCAGACCCAAGCCCGTGCCGCCATAACGCTTGGTGGTGGAGGCATCGGCTTGAATGAACTTCTCGAAAATCTTCTTCTGCGCGTCCTTGGAGATGCCGATGCCCGAATCGCGCACTTCAAAGCGGATGATGGTCTCCGTATTGCCGAGGATGCGCGCCTCGGCGTTCAGCATCACATGGCCTTTTTCGGTGAATTTGATGGCGTTGCTCATGAAGTTCAGCAGCACCTGACGCACGCGCGCCGTGTCGCCGATGACGAAATTCGGCGTGCCGGGGGCATAACGCAGGATGACATCCAGCCCCTTCTCTTCCGCACGGGCGGCGAGGCTGTCCACCACCGCTTCCAGCGTGCGGCTCAA
>VGDC01000039.1 GCA_016869895.1 Alphaproteobacteria bacterium | reverse complement strand
GGGCGATGTCATCGGTGAATATAGCTTCGATGCACCGCTGGAAATCGGCGATAAGCTGGTGTTCCTCGATATGGCACAGTATACGATCGTCAAGAACACCACCTTCAACGGCATCCCCCTGCCGGATATCGGCATTCTCAAGGCCGATGGGTCTTATGATGTCATGCGCCGTTACGGTTACGAAGCGTTCAAAAGCCGTTCCGGCTGATTTCCTACGTGGTTTTTATGCCAGATTTGAAGGCCTTGCTTGACGCATAACCGCGCGGGGACTACAACTACAGGCGGAATAACGCTTATACCTCAAGTGAAGGAGCTACCCGTGGAAGAAGCCGCAATCGCCGAACAGAGCCTTATCTACTGGGATCATGGCTATAACCTCACCCTGCTTCTCAGCCTCGCCATCATCATCGCGCTCTTTGCGTCGCTCCGCTTGTTCGCGGGTCTGGTGTCCCACGTCGATTCTTCCTTCGAGCTGACCCAGAAGGACAACACCGCCTTCGGCATCTCGCTGGCGGGTGTGGTCTTCGGTGTCACCATCGTGCTGGTGGGCATCATCCCCAGCAGCTGGACGCAGTCTCTCGCCGATTCGCTCATCACGGTGACGACTTACGGCGTGACGGGTATCCTACTTATGTTCCTCACCCGCATCATCTTCGACCGCTGGGTGCTGTACCGTTTCTCCGCGCGGGATGAGCTCATCCGCGGCAATGTCGCCGTGGCCATCGTTGATGCGGGTAACGTCATCGCTGCCGCCATCGTCATCTCCGCCGTCACCAGCTGGATCAACACCGATTCGCTCGACGGACTCTTCTCGCTGCTTGCGGTCTATATCATGTCGCAGGCCATCCTCACCTTCGTGGGTGTGGCCCATGTGCGCCTCTTCGGCAAGCTGAACCCCGGAAAATCCCTGCCGCAGGAGCTGTATGACGGCAACGCCGCCGTCGCGCTGCGTTTCGCCGGTCGCCGCATCGGCTATGCCTTCACCATCATGGCGGCGTCGCATATCATGGTCTATGAGCTGTATAGCGTCTCCGAGCTGCTCGTGCAGTGGACGCTGCTCTCCTTCGGTCTGCTGCTGGGCATGACCCTGCTTTCCTACATCGCCGCACGTGCCATTCTCTTCGGGCTGAATGTGAACGATGAAGTCATCAACCAACGCAACATCGCCATCGGTGCGGTGCAGGGCGTGATTTACATCTCCCTTGGCCTTATCGTCGCATCGTTGATGAACTAAGATTCTGAACGAAAAAAAGGCCGCTCCGGTGACGGGGCGGCCTTTTTTAACCGTTGAAACTATTTCAAGGCATTGACGAACAGCTTGAATGCCCGGGCGCGGTGGCTCATGGCGTGCTTCTCTGTGCTGTCCATCTCCGCGAAGGTGCGCGTGTGGCCTTCGGGGATGAAGATGGGGTCATAGCCGAAGCCTTTTTCCCCGCGCGGCGGGAAGGTCAGCAAGCCGTCGATGCGCCCCTCGAAATGCTGGGGTTCTTGGCCGGGGACGTGCAGGCAAAGCGCGCAGATGAAGCTCGCGCGCCAATCGCTCTCAGGAATGCCTTTGGCGATGAGTTCTTGGCGGATGCGTTCCATCGCCATGCCGAAATCCTTGGATTCCCCTGCCCAGCGCGCGGAATAGATGCCCGGTGCGCCATCTAGCCCTTCCACAGCCAGTCCCGAATCATCGGAGAGGGAGGCCTTGCCCGTAGCAGCGGAGGTGGCCAGCGCTTTGATTTCCGCATTCGCGGCGAAGGTCAGCCCTGTTTCCTCCGGTTCTGGCAGGTCATAAGCCGCAGCGGAGGTGACATTGAACCCGAAGGGCGCGAGCAATTCGGCGATTTCGCGCACCTTGCCTTTGTTATGGCTGGCGATGACGAGTTCGCTGCCTTTGGCGAGCAACCCACTCATGCGGCCAGCGCCTTTTCCTGTAGCGCAGTCAGCTCGGAAATGCCCTTCTTCGCCAGCTGCAACAGGGTGGAGAGTTCTTCTTCGCTGAAGGGCGCTTCTTCCGCGGTTCCTTGCACTTCGACGATTTTTCCCGAACCGGTGAGCACGAAATTCGCATCCACCTCGGCGCTGGAATCTTCGGGGTAGTCAAGGTCGAGCATGGGTGTGCCGCCCACGATACCGCAGGAGACCGCCGCAACCGAATCGGTGAAGGGCAGGGCAGGGAGTGTGCCGGCATCCACCAGTTTCTGGAGTGCGGCGCGGAGAGCCACATACGCTCCGGTGATGGACGCGGTGCGCGTGCCGCCATCGGCTTCGATGACGTCGCAATCAAGGATGATCTGGCGTTCGCCAAGGGCTTTCAGGTCAACCACCGAGCGCAGCGAACGACCGATGAGACGCTGGATTTCCTGCGTGCGGCCACTCTGCTTGCCTTTGGCGGCTTCGCGCGGCATGCGGCTGTCGGTGGAGCGGGGGAGCATACCGTATTCGGCGGTCACCCAACCTTTGCCCGTGTTGCGGAGGAAAGGCGGCACTTTTTCTTCCACGGTAGCGGTGCAGAGCACTTTGGTGTTTCCGAAGGTGATGAGGCACGAGCCTTCCGCATATCGGCTGGCATGGGGGGTGATGGTCACGGCGCGCAGGGCGTCAGCTTGGCGGCCAGAATGGCGCATGGGATTCTCCGAATGGTTTTGCTATGCCCCTTGTTGTGCAGAATTTTTGCCCGAAAGGCAATAAAAGCTTATGGAAAAGGCCGTGACCTGCTATGAATGGGCGTAATGCGGGGCTTGAAAAAGCCATCCCCCAGCCCTATATCCATCGTCTAACCTATCCCTACAGTATCAGACGGAGCCAAGACCATGAGCGCATCGCAGAATCCTCACACGAATCCTGCGGAAGAGAACCCCGAACTTCCCGAAGAGCAGCCCGAACTGGGCGAGGCTCTGCCGGAGGAGCAGGAGGAGCAAAGCGTAGAGGACATCCGCGCCGAATATGAAGCGAAGCTGGCGGAAGCCAAAGACCAGACGTTGCGCGCCATGGCTGAGACGGAGAACGTCCGCCGCCGCGCCCAGCGCGATGTGGAAGAGACCAGCAAATACGCCGTGACCGGTTTGGCGCGTGACCTGCTCACCGTCGCAGAGAACCTGTATCTCGCCCTTGGCGCGATTCCTGAGGATGCACGTCAGGAAGAAGGCCTGCTGAAATCCCTCGCCGATGGCGTGGATATGACCCTGCGTGACCTGCTCTCCACCTTCGAGAAACAGGGCATCAAGCGCATCGACCCGCTGGGCGAGAAATTCGACCATAACCGTCATCAGGCCGTCAGCCAGATCGAAGACCCGAAAGCCGAGCCGAACACCGTCATCCATGTGATGCAGGCGGGTTATGTCATCGGCGACCGCTTGCTCCGCCCCGCGATGGTCGTGGTCTCCAAGCAGGGTGATGCTTCCCAGAAAGTCGATACACAGGTCTGAACCCTATGCGCTGGCTGGCTTCACCGGACATTCCCTTCGCTAAGGATGATGCCAACCGCTTCCTCCCGTGGATCATCGCCTTCATGGTCTGCCTGACGGGGTTGACGCTGGCTGCCGTGGTCACCGTGCAATCCGCACTGTTCCGCTGGAGCGGCGAGTATTTCAACAGTTTCACCGTGCAGGTGCCTGCGGGCGTGGTGGCCGAGCAGAAGCTGGAACCACAAAAACTCGTTGGCATGCTGGCCGATAACGACTGGGCGGAAAGCGCGCGGGAGATTCCCCGTGCAGAGATGCAATCCCTCATCGAGCCGTGGTTGGGCAGTGGCGCAGCGGTGGAGGGTCTGCCTTTGCCCTTGCTGGTGGAAGTGAAGCTGAAAGGCGATGCCAAAGTGGATGTGCCCGCGTTGCAAAAACGCCTGCAACGCATCGCCCCCGGCGCGGAGATTGATGATTATCAGCTGTGGATGGCGCGGTTTCACGCTTTCTCCCGCAATATGCAATGGATAGCGGGTGGCTTCGCCGCACTGATGGTCACCACCACCCTCGCGCTGGTGGTGCTCGCCGCGAAGACCTCCCTCCGCTTGCATGAAAAGACCGTCGATGTGCTCTACACCATCGGCGCGGAGGATGGCTATATCGCCAAGCAATTCCAGCGCAATGCCTCTGACCTCGCCTTCCGGGGCGCGCTGCTCGGCACTGCCGCAGCCTTCGTTCTCTATGCGCTGGCAGGGCGGATGACCGCCGCGCTCGAATCCATGCTGCTGCCTCCGCTCGACATCACCCCCGCGCATATCGCGCTGTTCCTCGCCTTGCCGTTGGTCACCGTCTTTGCCGCATCGCGCTTCACGCACCGTTCCGTGCTGGCCATGCTGGCGGAAAGGCAATAGCGCATGGGAATCAAACGCTTCTGCCGCATCTGCCATGCCGTCTGGTTCTTCCCGCTGATGTTCTTCGGTTTCATCTGGCTGCCCGCCTTCGCGTGGTTCTATCAGCAGATTCCTATCGAGGGCGAGAAGGTCACCTATCCCGTGCGCACCGATGCCATCGTGGTGCTCACAGGCGGGCAGGGGCGGTTCGACAAAGGCCTTAAACTCTTGATGGATGGCGCAGCGGGCGAATTGCTCGTCTCCGGTGTGAGCCGCGAGGTGAAGCCCAATGAACTGGTCGAGATGTATGGCATCGACACCCATCACCCCGCGCTGGCGAACGGTGTCACCCAAATCGCCCTCGACCACGCGCCCAACAACACCGTCGGCAACGCCGAAAGCACCGCTGCGTGGATGCAGCAGCGCGGCTATCACAGCCTGCGCCTCGTCACCTCCAGCTATCACATGCCCCGCAGTCTGATGGAGTTCCACCGCGCCATGCCGGAGGTTGTCATCATCCCCGAACCCGCCTTCCCCGAATGGGGCACGCTGGATAAGGTCTTCCTCGTCTCCCGTGGCTCGCTGCGTCTGATTCTTTGGGAGTTCCATAAATACATGGCGCGCCGCCTGTATTACCAGCTGCCCGAACGCATGCAGGTGCTGGGCGATGTCGGCGGCATGGAGATGCCCTCCATCACCATGATGACCCTTGGTAGCCCTCTCAACCCTCAGCCGGTGACCCCATGAAACTTCTTCGTTGTATGCTCTTCAACCTGTCTTTCTATGGGTTGACCACTGTCATGTGTGTCCTCTGCCTACCTGCGCTGGTGCTGCCCAAGCAAGCCGTGTGGTTCTGTGCGAAAAGCTGGGCGCGCATCACCCTGTTCCTCGCCCATCATGTCTGCGGTATCAAGCTGGATTTGCGCGACCCGCAGAACCTGCGTTTTTCTCAATCCACCATCTTTTCCGCCAAGCACCAGTCTGCCTTCGAGACCATCGCGCTGACGCTGCTCATCCCGCGCCCGTCCTTCATCCTGAAGCGCGAGCTGCTGTTCCTGCCGCTTTTCGGCCTGTATCTCAAGAAAATCGGTGCAGTGGCGATTGACCGTAAAGCGGGCGCTTCCGCCATCAAGGAGATGGTGAAACAAGCACGCGCACGGTTGGAATCCGGCCATTCTCTCGTCATCTTCGCTGAGGGCACGCGAAGCTCGCCGGATAATGAGAATCCCACCTATCTCCCCGGTGTGGCAGCGCTCTATAGCCAGCTGCAAGTGCCTGTCGTGCCCGTCGCGTTGAACTCTGGCCTGTGCTGGGGTCGCAAAGCCTTCCTGAAAAAGCCCGGCATTGTCAGCATTGAGTTCCTGCCGCCAATCGCAGCAGGAATGGATAAGAAGGCCTTCATGGCCACGCTGAAATCACAGGTGGAGACCGCTTCAGCGAATTTGCGCGATGAAGAACGCAAAAGATTGCAGAAAACGTCATAAAAATGACACCAAAAACGGTTATCTTTAGTGCATGACCCAAGAACATCTACAGATTGAAGATTGGACATTCTCCGCCGTTCCGCGCGAAAAAGGCCGCTTTGGGCCGGATATACGCGTTTCCCGCGGTGCGGAATCTGCGACCGTCTGGCTGAACGAAACGGGTTTTCACTCGGACAATCAAGCACTGACAGGCAGCATGCCGCCGCAAGTGGATGATGCTTATCAGGGCTATCTGCTTGGCACTGTGGACGGCTATGAGCAGACCAAGCAGAAATCTTCGCGCGGTGGTGATGAATGGCAGGAAACGGGCAATGAAATCGCCCATTCGGCGCAGGAATCATCCGGCTGGCGCATCAAAGGATTAGTGCGCGGCGATAACCCGCCCGCATTCAAGGTGCAGGTGAAAGCGGCGGATGGCCATGTGACGGATATGGCGTTCGATGCGCAATCGGCAATCACGGCAACTTCTACGGGCAAGCGCGTTTTGCCCGAAAGTGTGAAGCAAGTCGCCGAAGCGATGCTGGCGGGTCAACGCGACGGTGCGCGCGTGGCGAGGAATCGCCCTGTCAGCCTAGCAGAACGCGAAGAAGCGCGGCGCAATGCCGCTTCCAGCGCTGAACGCAGCCGCTAAACGCATTAGCTTCTGCGGGTCAGCACGCCGTCTTTCAAGTGCAACACCGGATAATCGAAGAGGGAGATGAGGTTCTCGTCGTGGGTGGCGAAGAGCACGGCTGTGCCCATCTTGTTCAGCGCCTGAAACAGATACATCACCTTCAGGCTGAGCGCGGGGTCGAGGTTACCGGTCGGTTCGTCCGCAAGGATGAGTTCGGGGCTGCGGATGACCGCGCGAGCGATGGCGGCGCGCTGCTTCTGCCCGCCCGATAAGGTCGGCGGATACATATCCGCATGATCGGCGATGTCCACCCATTCCAGCAATTCCTGCACTTTTTCGCGGATTTCCGAGGTCTTTTCCCCCGCTATCTTGAGCGGAAGGGCGACATTCTCACGCACTGTCAAATGGTCGAGCAGGTGGTAATCCTGCACGACAAGCCCGATTTTCCGACGGATGGAGGGCAGGTCGGCATGGCTGAGGGAGTCGATGCGTTGACCGAAGGCCTCCACCGTACCGCCGCTGGCGGGTTTGGTGAGGCTCAAGATGCGCATGAGGGTGGATTTGCCCGCGCCGCTGCCGCCGCTGAGGAAATAGAACCCGCCCGCTTCAAGGTGCAGATCAACGGATTTGAGCACTTCCGTTTCCGGCGTGTAGCGCGCGCTGACATGGGTGAGGCGTATCATCGGAAAGTTGGCATTCTTCAAAGCGGTTTTTGCGACTGTCTGGGCGGCAGTATAGCGCAATAAAATTGCATAATAAAAGAATTTACGCTAGGGTTGTCGGCACCGATAAAAAGAGCCAAAAACCAGCAGAAATCCGCATGATTCTCGAGTGCCCTCATTGCAGTAACCGCTATCTGGTCGATAAACGCGCCATCGGTGCCGAAGGCCGGACGGTGCGCTGCGCGAAATGCAAACACCAGTGGCATGCCATGCCCGATGCGACGGATGTGGAGAAAACCCCCATCGTGCTGGGTGAGGACGGGGTGGATATGGCGCGGGCGCAAGGCGGGAGCGAACCGGAAATCCCGCTGGAAGAGCCGAACCCCGAAGTGCGCCCCATCCCCGCCGGGTCTTCCGTTCCCGCGATCCCGCAGGTGAAGGAGAAATTCCCGTGGCGCATCGTCGCTGCGCTGGCGGCTTCGCTGGTGCTCTTCCTGATGGTTTCCGCTGTCTATTTCCGCCCGCTCATCGTCGCCTCGCTGCCTGCCAGCGTGCCGGTCTATAACGCGCTGGGGATGTATGACACCACCGGTGTCGTGATGGCGGATGTGGCCTATTTCAAAGAAACGCCGGGGTTGAAGGACTTGCACAAGCTCAATGGATTCCTCGTGAACACCACCGACGAGCCCCGCCAGCTGCCCATGCTGAGTGTGACGCTACTGGGCAAGGAAGACGTGGTGCTGCGCCGCCGCCGTCTGAGCGAGCCTTATGTGCTGAAACCCCGCGAAAGCAAGGAATTCACCCAAGCCGTGGAAGCCAGCCCCGATAGCGTCAAGCGCATCGTGTTGGAATTCGGCAATCAGATCGAATTGAAATTACGCTAATAAATCAGAAGTTAGACACCCCAGAAAAGGAATGGAAATGACTGCGACGAATACCCAGCTGATGGAAACCGGAAAAGGCAAGGTGACCCAGCTTATCACCGCCGAGCAACTGCAGGAGCGCATCAGCATCCTCGCCAAGGAAATCTCCAAAGGGGTGAACGAGGAAATCGTGGTGATTTCGCTGCTGAAAGGCGCATTCATGTTCACCGCTGATCTCATCCGCGGCTTGCACCACGCCGGCGTGCGCGCGCAGGTGGACTTCCTGACCCTGTCCAGCTATGGCAAAGGCACGGAAAGCTCCGGCACCGTGACGGTCGTGCGCGACCTCGCCGAAGAAGTGCGCGGCAAGGACATCCTCATCGTGGATGATATTTTGGAGTCCGGCCGTACGCTGGATTACGCCCGCCGCCTGCTGAAAGAGCGCGGCGCGAAATCCGTCAAACTCGCGGTGCTGCTGGAAAAACCCGGCAAGCTGGCGGTGGACATCAACGCCGAATTCATCGGTTTCACCATCCCCGATAAATTCGTGGTGGGCTATGGCCTCGATTACGCGAACTATTACCGTGAACTGCCCTTCGTCGGAGTGATGGCCACCGACTGAGCAGCTTGCGGTTCCTGAATAGACTTAAAAACACGGCTCGGGGCGAAAAGCCCAAGAAGCCCTATATGCATGAACAAGGGAGACGACTATGACTGATACCACTCACAACCCGATGCAGACAGATGGGTTCGAGTTCATCGAATACGCCACCAACGACCCCAAGGCGATGGATGAGCTGTTCCGCAAGATGGGCTTCACCGCCATCGCGAAGCACCGCTCGAAGAACGTGACCTTGTATCGTCAGGGCGATGTGAACTTCATCCTGAACGGGGAAGAAGGCAGCCATGCCGATGGTTTCAAGGATGCGCACGGCCCATCCGTGAACGCCATGGCCTTCCGCGTGAAAGACGCCAACTTCGCACTGGAGCGCGCCCGCAGCCTCGGCGCAGAAGTCGTCGAAAGCAAGACCGGCCCGAATGAATTGACTATCCCCGCGCTGAAAGGCATCGGCGGAAGCTTGCTCTATCTCGTCGACCGCTACGGCGCGAACGGCAGCATCTATGACGTGGATTTCGAGTATTTCCCCGGTGTCGACCGCAACCCCAAGGGCGTCGGCCTGACCTACCTCGACCATGTGACCCACAACGTTTACCGCGGGAATATGGATGTCTGGGCGGGGTTCTATGAGAAGCTCTTCAACTTCCGCGAAATCCGCTATTTCGACATCGAAGGCAAGCTGACCGGCCTGAAAAGCCGCGCGATGACCAGCCCCTGCGGCAAAATCCGCATCCCCATCAACGAATCGGTGGATGATAAATCCCAGATCGAGGAATACTTGCGTCAATACGAGGGTGAAGGCATCCAGCATCTAGCGCTCGGCACCGATGACATCTACGCCACCGTCACCCAGATGCGCGCTAAAGACATCAAATTCCTCAGCACGCCGGATACGTATTACGAGAAAATCGACACACGTCTGCCCGGTCACGGTGAGAATGTGGCGAAGCTGAAGGAACTCAGCATCCTCATCGACGGCGCACCCGACAGTGAACCCGGCAAGGGCGACGGCGGCCTGCTGTTGCAGATTTTCACCGCGACGGTCATCGGCCCTATCTTCTATGAGATCATCCAGCGCAAGGGGGATGAAGGCTTCGGCGAGGGCAACTTCCGTGCGCTCTTCGAGTCCATTGAGGAAGACCAGATTCGCAGAGGTGTGCTATAAGGTTTTGTGAATAAAACTAAAAAGGGATAAGAACATGAGCAATATAACCAGCGGTGAACAGTGGAAAATGTCCTTGCTTTCGGGCGAAACCAAACCCAGCGATGCAGTGGATATGCTGTTGGATAACATCACGATCATGACCGACCGCGATGTTGCGAATGCCGTTTTGCCGATG
>VGDC01000038.1 GCA_016869895.1 Alphaproteobacteria bacterium | reverse complement strand
GACTGGTTCTGCCAAAGCCTTGCCGACACGCTGGGCGTGGCGGTGGAACGCCCACGCATCATCGAGACGACCGCCCTCGGCGCGGCTTATCTGGCGGGGCTTGGCGCAGGAATCTATAGCGGGTTGGAGGACATCTCCGCCGCATGGGCATGTGAACGGCGATTTGAGCCGAAACTGGCGGAAAACCAGCGCGCAGAGGCCTATGCGGGTTGGCAGGCCGCCGTGGCACGGGTGAGGACAGCATGACATACGACCTAGCCATCATCGGCGGCGGTATCAACGGCGCAGGGATAGCGCGCGATGCCGCAGGGCGCGGTCTGAAGGTATTGTTGTTGGAGAAGGGCGACCTTGCGGGGGCAACTTCTTCTGCCAGCAGCAAGCTGGTGCATGGCGGGTTGCGCTATCTCGAATACCGCGAATTCCGGCTGGTGCGCGAGGCGTTGCAGGAGCGTGAGGTGTTGTTGGGAATCGCCCCGCATATCATCTGGCCGATGGATTTCCTGTTGCCGCTGGGCGAGCACACCCGCTCCGGCTGGCTGATAGGCTTGGGGCTGTTCCTCTACGACCACCTCGCATGGGGCATGAAACTGCGCAAATCCAGCAAGATCACCCTGCGCGGCGAGGTGCTGAAAGATGAATTCTTCCATGGCTATCGCTACACCGATTGCTGGGTGGACGATGCCCGCCTCGTGCTTGCCAACTTGCAAGATGCCGCAGCGCGTGGCGCGGATATCCGCCTGCGCACCGCCTGCACTGCCCTGACGCAAGAGGACGATGGTTGGCAAGTGACGCTGGAAACGGGAGAAACCCTGCGTGCGAAGGCCATCGTCAATGCCGCAGGGCCATGGGTGGAGAACATCTCCCGCATGGCAGGGGTGAAGACGAAAGGTAAAGCCAAGCTCATCAAGGGCAGCCATATCGTCGTGCCGAAAATCCACAACGGCAAACACGCCTATATCCTCCAACTGCCCGATAAGCGCATCCTTTTCATCCTGCCTTTTCAAGATGAGTTCTCGCTCATCGGCACCACCGACATCCCCTTCAGCGGTGACGCAAAAGATGTCGCCATCACCGATGCGGAAGTGGATTATCTTCTCGATGCGGTGAATGGCTATCTGATGAACCCACTCTCCCAAAAAGACATCGTTTGGAGTTATGCTGGGGTTCGTTCGCTGTATGACGATGGAAGCAGTAACGCCAGCGCAATAACGCGCGATTATGTGCTCGAAATCGACGAAAAAACGCAAAAAAATGCACCATTTTTGACGATTTTTGGTGGAAAAATCACCACATTTAGACGGCTTTCTGAAGCGGTTATCGATAAATTGCACCCACAATTGTCGGCACAAAAGTGGACGCATGCGGCGACCTTGCCGGGGGGTGAGAGGTTCGATGCGCCGACAGACGGAATCCCCGCCCGATGGCTGCGGCAGTATGGCGCGAAGCTGCTGGAAATAGGCGAGAAAGGCGAGGAAATCGCCGCAGGGCTTTGCGAGGCGGAGCTGCGCTATTCCCGCGACCATGAATGGGCGAGGACGGCGGAGGATTTCCTCTGGCGGCGCACGAAGCTGGGGCTGACGCTGAACGCAGAGGAGCAACAGCGAATCGCCGCATGGTTTGACAAAAACGCCAAATAGGCTATAGCTGTATTTCCCGCCAGAGATAAGGAAATCCGCCATGACCGAACCTGTCACCTCCTCGCCGCTCACCGACCATTTCGACCAGTATCTGGGCGAAATCAAAGCCGGATGGCGCACCAAGGACAACGACGGGAATCCCGGCAGTTTCTCGCTCGCGCAGTTCACGCTGAATCCCGCGCCGGAATGGATGGTCCTGGGCACATACGGCCTGAGCAAGGATGTGCTGGAGCAGGGCGATGAGGACGGCTTGCGTCAGGAATTGCTCATCGCGTGGCCGGAAGCGGAATTCAACGATAATCTGCTGTCGCATTTCAACGCGGTGGGGCAGACGGTGCACCAGACCGGCAAGGTCTTAGGGCGCGGCGCGCTCCTCGCCATTCCGCAGGAACCTGCGCTTCCCAGCCATGCGCCGCAGCCGTTCGTGGCATGGTATGTGACCATGCCGTTCTTCCTGCCCGAAGAGGGCATCATGCTGGCCGACATCGAGCCGCCGATGGTCTTCACTTGGCTCTTCCCCGTCTATGAGGACGAGGCGGATTTCATCGCTATGGAAGGGCCGGATGCCTTCGACCAGCTGATTCTCGCCAACCGCCAGACCTGCTTCCTGCGCCCGCGCCCCAGCTTGCTGGCGAGTGTGTGAGTGTTGCAGCGCAATAGCGTTGTTTAACAATAGTTTCACATTCAACGCGCTGCCGATGGGATAGTATGCTGCCATGAGCGATACCCCGCAAAAAGACGAAAACCTGCTGGAAAACGGCGAACCGGAGGCGATTGAACACGCGAAAAGCGATATGTTCTCGCGCCCATCGGGCTTCCGCGCGGCGGTGGTGCGCGAGGTCTGGGCGAAAGCACCGGATGGCCCCGAGCCGGACACGAAGCTCGACTGGCGCAACGGCATCAAGGTCGGCCCGTGGAAAGAAGGCCAATCCCGCGCGGATGTGTGGGACATGGGGCATAAGGTCGCGTGGTATAAGGTCGTCGAAGAGCTGAAGAAGGTCGATGGCGTGACCCGCAAGGACGTGCTGGATGAATTCAATAATCTGGACAACCTTGGCGTGGAAGACCCCGTTTCCAACCGTGACCTCGGCATCAATTCCCTGCGCATCGGCGTGAAGCGTCTGCCGGAAGAGCATGCGGAGGACATCCTGTTCAACCGTGACGGCGCAGGAAAAGACAGCCCGCATGGCTACCGCGAAGAGGTGAGCCAAGCGGAAGAACGCATGAAACAACGCATCGGGAAACTGGCAGAGGAAAAAGCCATGAGCAGCGAAAAGAATAAGGGCGAGCGCATCATTGTCTGGGATACGGAAACGACCGGACTCAGCCCTGCGCGAGGCGACAAGCTGGTGGACATCGCGGCGGTCGAACTTATCGACGGGAAACCGACGGGGCGGGAATATCACGAAATCATCAATCCGCTGCGCGACATCCCCAAATCCGCCACGCGCGTGCATGCCATCGACAACGAGACGGTGAAGGGCAAGCCGACCTTCCCCGAAGTCGCGGATTCTTTCCTTGAGTTCATCGGCGATTCGCCGCTGGTGGCGCATAACGCGCGATTCGACATCGGCTTCCTGAACGCGGAACTGGAAGCGGCGGGCAAGCCTCCCGTGGACAAGGCGCGCTCCGTCGATAGCCTAAAACTGGCCAAGACCGTGCTGCCTGGCAAAGAGAAATATGACCTCGACAGCCTTGCCGATAACCTCGGCGTTGACCGTTCGGCACGGGACGATCATCACGGTGCGCTCATCTGCAGCAAGGTGCTGGCGGATGTGTTCATCAAGCTGGATGCACTGGCGAAGGAGCAGGGCATCCCTCTGCGCGACGAACAGACGGAACTGCGCGCTTCCCGTGGCGGCGACGATTTCGCACAAGCGGCGGATGAGCAGAAGACCCTCAATGATGCGGCTGTCACGGCGCGCAGAGGCAGCTTCGCCGACCGCGTGAAGGCATCCCGCGCGGCGACGGCGGAAAACGCGCGCTGAAGCGCGTAGAGAAGCGCCTATTCCCCAAAGCGCTTCCCGTCACGACGGTTTAGTGTTATCCTTCTGGTAGTTGATGCAACCAGCACCCTGCGGATGACCATGCCCCAAACGACACGCGCGAAGAACAGCCGCCTTTGTTCCGGTTTCTCCCTTGTGGAGATGACGGTGGTGATTCTGGTGTTGGCGGTCATCTCCACCATGGGCATCAGCATGTTCCGCGAGAAGGACTACTCCCGCAAGACGGAAGAGACCCGCAAGCGGCTGGAGACCATCGAAAACGCCCTCATGAACTATCGCAATTCCAACCAGCGCTTGCCTTGCCCCGCCAATGGAGCAATCGCGGATGGTGCGTTGAATTACGGTGCGGAGGGGAAATATCCCGGAAACTGCATGGATGGCGCGGCGGATGGTTTGCCCGTCAGTAATTTCGTGAGCGGTGAGACGGTGGCGGGTGTCGTTCCCACGCGCACGTTGCAGTTGCCCGACGACCTCATGCTGGATGGTTGGGGACGGCGCATCACCTATGCGGTGGATCGCCGGATGACCCATATTCAGGCGACGCTCAAATTCGGGGTGAGGGATTGCAGCATCGGTAGCATCACCGTGAATGACGCGGCGAACACCGCGCGCACCACCCGCGCCGTCTATGCGCTGTTGAGCCATGGTGAGAACGGGCATGGCGCATTCCTTGCCAGCGGCGTGCGGCGCAATTTCAAATCGACTAACGCTATTGAACAGGCCAATGCGAGTTATAACGCCAGTGGTGTGGCCACGCCCTTCACAGGGGTCTTCACCATGAAACGTGAAGAGAAGAGTTCTGCCAGCGTCTTCAATACTTTCGACGACATCATGGTGTATAAAGAGCGCTGGGCATTGGCGAATGCGGCGGACCTGATGATCACCGGCACGCGAAGATACCTTACGACTATCTCCAGCCGTGGGGAGAACCCCGATCACGCGCGAACACATACCTGCGCTGTGGATGAAAGCGGATTCGGCTATTGCTGGGGGCATAACGGTTACTCCCAACTGGGAACCGAGAACACAACCGACCGTTCGCGCCCTGTCATCGTCAATATGAACACCACATCCCCTCGCACCCTGACAGGCTTCACGGATATCCGCCCCGGCGGAAGCCATACCTGCGGGCTCGGCAGGGACAGCAAGGTCTATTGCTGGGGGCGCAACCAGACCGGACAGACCGGACCCAGCTGGTTCGGTTCGGGGCAGGATCCCATCGCATTGCCAGCCACCCTTTGGGCGCAGAGCATCAGCGTGGGAGACGAGATCAGCTGCGCCATCGCCAATAACGACCGCGCCTATTGCACCGGCAATAATGTAGGCGATGGCACGAATACCACGCGCTGGGCTTTCACCGCCGTAGCGGGCGGGCACTCGTTCAAGGCGCTTTATCCAGGCCACCAGCACACTTGCGGCATCACGCTCTCCAACAAGACCTATTGCTGGGGAAGTAACAATAACCGCCAGCTGGGCGATGGCACGACGACCAATAGCTGGTCGCCGAGGGAGTTCACCGCTTATCCGACAGGCGTATCCTTCTTCAAGAAGATACAGACCGGCGGGCATGATAACCGCTCTTTCACCTGCGCTCTCGCCGATGACAACGCCATCTATTGCTGGGGGCAGAACGAGAATGGCCGCTTCGGCAACGGCAACTGGAACAGCGCCTATAGCGCGCCCACCAGAACGACTTTCCCGACCGGTGTGAACGCCTTCCTCGATTTCTCCATCTCGGCATTCAACGGTTGCGCGCTGGACGTGAACGGAATGGCATATTGCTGGGGTGGATGGACGGGAGACGGCTCTGCCGGCGGCGATATCGATGTCATCCCAACCGCCGTCACCATGCCCACCGGTGTGCGATTCACCTCCATCACCTCAGGCAAGAATGTGAACTGCGCACAGGGCAGCGACCTCAATACCTATTGCTGGGGTAGAAGCGGTAGTGGTGTCGGCCAGATCGGCGATGGCACGACCACGGATCGCCTTGTGCCTACGCGCGTGGAATTCCCACCCTGCTGATACACCGCCTAATCACTTCGGCATGGCCACGCCGAGCAGCTCGCCGTCCGTCACAGGGGCGAGGTCTTTCCAGCTCTGTATATCCAGCTTGATGAGCGCGAGCGTGGCTGGCGGGAAGCGGGTGTTGATGGCTTCCTGCCCCTCAGGGTCTCCATGTTTGGCGATGAGCTGGCAGAGGTGATGCAGGCCGGGGTTATGGGCGATGACCATCGCCGTGCCCACACTATCATCCAACTCATTCAGGAAATGCAGCACATCCCACGCGGAGGCGAGATATAACCCGTCCTCGAAACGGGTGGGGTACTCGCGCCCCAAGGCTTCCTGCGTCAGTGCTAAGGTCGAGCGGGTGCGGTTGGCCGTGGAGCAGAGCACCACATCCGGATGGATGTTGTTCGTCTTCAGGAAGGTGCCGACGCGCCTGCATTCGTCCTCGCCTTGCTCGGAGAGCACGCGCGCATGATCGGTCTGGCTGCCGGTGGCGGGAAGGGTGTCCGCATGGCGGTACACGAAGAGGTGTTTGGGAGAATGTGTCACAGGCCGGTATGCACCACGGAAGGGGTTTGTTCATTTTTATCGTTCGAGCGTGATTCGCTTCTTGTCGTCGTGGCAATCATTCTACATGATGTGCGCAAGAACCTCAAGAATGCTCACAAATGCCTAAAAAACCGCTAAAATTGAAACGAAAAATTAACCAGTGACAGGTAGAATGTCCTGATATTACGCCCAAAAGAAGGCTCTTCGCATGGCAATGCACCGTTCAGAAAAAATCGAGAAAATCTCCCAGAAACTCTTCGTCCGACCGCAGGACCGCTTCATCAACCGCGAATTATCGTGGCTGGCGTTCAACATGCGCGTGCTGGACGAGGCCATCAACCCGAATACGCCGCTGCTGGAGCGGGTGAATTTCCTCGCGATTTCGGCGTCGAACCTCGATGAGTTCTATATGGTGCGCGTGGCGGGGCTGAAAGATCAACTGCGCGGCGGCGGTGTGAAGCGCAGCGCGGATGGCCTGAGCCCCGAAGAGCAGCTGGAGAAAATCTACTCCTATAGCAACCGCTTGCTCACCCGCCAGCAGGAATGCTGGGCAGAACTGCGCAAGGAGTTGGAGAAGGAAGGCATCGCCATCCTGAATCGTGACGCGCTGAGCGAGAAAGAAAGCCGCCAGCTGGCGCAGTATTTCCGCGAGGAACTGTTCCCCGTGTTGACCCCCATCGCCATCGACCCCGCGCATCCGTTCCCCTTCCTGCCGAATCTGGGCAAGGCGATGCTGGTGAAGATGAAAAGCGTGCAGGGGCGCGACATCGTGGCGGTGATTCCGCTGCCGCCGAAGCTGAAACGCTTCATCCGCCTTTCCGTGCGCCGTGGGCATTACCGCTATGCCATGCTGGAGGATGTCATCATCGACAACCTCGATAGCATGTTCCCCGGCGCGAGCTTTGAGTCGAGCTGCGTCATCAGCATCGTGCGCGACAGCGATTTGGACATCGAAGAAGAGACGGATGACTTGGTGAGCATGTATGACCGCGCACTGAAGCAACGCCGCCGCGGCAAGGTGATTCGCCTGAAAATCAGCGAAGGCACACCGGATGACCTGCGCACCTTCGTGGTGGAGCAGTTGCAGGTGCGCGCGGAAGAGGTGGTGACGGTGAACGTGCTCGGCCTGACCAATCTGCGCGAACTGGGCGAATGCGAACGCCCCGAACTGAAATATCCGCCCTATAAAGTGCGTTTCCCTGAGCGCATCAGCGATTATGCCAGCGATTGCTTCGCGGCGATTTACGCCAAGGACATCGTCATCCACCATCCGTTCGAGAGCTTCGACGTGGTGGTGCAATTCCTGCGGCAGGCGGCGGCTCACCCGAATGTGGTGGCCATCAAACAGACGCTTTACCGCACCAGTAATGATTCGCCCATCGTGCGCGCGCTCATCGAAGCGGCGGAGGCGGGAAAATCCGTGACCGTGGTGGTCGAGCTGAAAGCCCGATTCGACGAGGAAGCGAACATCAAATGGGCGCGTGACTTGGAACGCGCCGGAGCGCAGGTGGTTTATGGCTTCGTGAACTACAAGACCCATGCGAAGATGTCGCTGGTGGTGCGCCGTGACGGCAAGAACCTGCGCAGCTATGTGCATTTCGGCACGGGGAATTACCACCCTGCGACCGCGAAGGTCTATACCGACCTGTCCTTCTTCACCTGCGATCCCGCGCTCTGCACGGAAGCGGCGCGGGTGTTCAACTATCTGACGGGTTATGCGCCGCCGCGCCAGTTCCGCGAGCTGTCCATGGCACCGCTGACGCTGCGCAAGGATTTGCTGGCGCTCATCGAAACCGAAGTGCGCAATGCGCGCGCGGGTCTGCCCGCACATATCTGGGCGAAGATGAACTCGCTGGAAGACCCGGAGATGATCGATGCGCTGTATTATGCCTCACAGGAGGGCGTGAAAATCGACCTCATCGTGCGCGGCATCTGCTGTCTGCGCCCGCAGGTTCCCGGCCTTTCCGATAATATCCGTGTGAAATCCATCGTCGGACGCTTCCTTGAGCACTCCCGCATCTTCTGCTTCGGCGACGGAAACCCCCTGCCATCGCCGAAGGCCAAGGTGTTCATCGCCTCCGCCGACTGGATGCCCCGCAACCTTAATGGTCGTGTGGAAGTGATGGTGCCCATCAACAACGATACGGTGCATGAGCAGATTCTCGAGCAGATCATGACCGCTTACATGAGTGATGAACGCCAAAGCTGGGTGCTGGACGCGGAAGGGAACTACACCCGCATCCAGAGCGACAAGCATGCCTTCTCCGCCCATGATTATTTCATTCATAACCCCAGCCTTTCCGGCCGCGGCAAAGCCTTCCGCCGCAGCACCGTGCCGGAGATACCCAGCCTTTCGATAGCCAATCCCTCCACGAAGCAAGGTGACCAAACCGCATGAGTCTCGGTTCCGCATACTTCGGCGTTGCTGTCCATGACGGCAAGGTCGGCATCCTCGACATCGGCTCTAACTCCGTCCGTCTCGTCGTCTATGACGGCATGAAACGTTCGCCCATGCCCATCTTCAACGAGAAGAGCATGTGCGAGTTGGGCAAGCAGGTGGCGGTCACCGGAAAGCTCTATCCTGACGGGGTGGAGGCCGCGAAGGTCGCCATCGCACGGTTCCTGACCATGGCGCGCATCATGGATGTGGTGGAGATTTACATCATCGCCACGGCGGCCATCCGCGATGCGGAGGACGGCAAAGCCTTCGTGAAATACATCGAGAAGACCCACGGCGTGACGGTCAAGGTCATCTCCGGCGTGCAGGAAGCCAAGCTGGCAGCCAAAGGCGTGCAGGCGTCGCTGTTCAAGCCTGCGGGATTAGTGGGCGATCTCGGCGGGGGTAGCTTTGAATTGGTGCGTTTGCATGACGGGCGCGTATTCCAGCAAGCGACGCTGCCGCTCGGTGCACTACGCCTGAAGGACGATAGCGAGAACGACCTGAAAGCCGCCGCCGTCAACGCTCGCGAGCATTATGCAGGGCTGGAATGGCTGAAGGATTATGAGTTCGAGACCTTCTATGCGGTGGGTGGAAGCTTCCGCGCGCTGGCGCATATCCACCTGCTGGAGAGCGGCTACCCATTGGAAGTGCTGCATGCTTATGAGGTGAACACGGCGGATTTCCTGTCTTTCGTGCGTACCTTGCTGGCACTCACGCCCGACAAAATCGCCGAATTGCCCGGTTCTTCCAAGAAACGTGCCGCTTCCATGCCCTTTGCAGCCGTGGCGATGCTGGAGCTGCTGGAATACACAGGCATCAAGAAAATCGTGTTCAGCACGGCAGGTATCCGCGAAGGATACCTCTATGACCAGTTGTCACCCTATCTGAAGCAGGAAGACGGGCTTATCGCCTGCTGCGTGGATTTGGCATCCCAGCATGGGCGGGTGGAAAGCTATGCCCGTGACCTCTATCACTGGATGACCCCCGCTTTCAAGGACGAGAACGAATCGAAGCAGCGGCTGCGTTTCGCCTGCTGCGTGCTCAGCGAATTCGCTTGGCGCATCCACCCGCAATACCGCGCGGAATGGCAGTTCACGCGTATCATCCAATCCACCTTCATCGGGCTGACCCACAAGGAGCGCGTGATGCTGGCGCTGGCGCTCTATCATCGCCATACGCTGAACACCAAGCTCAACACCCGGGTGCTTGACCTTCTCTCGCGCAAGCAGGTGCAATGGTGTAT
>VGDC01000037.1 GCA_016869895.1 Alphaproteobacteria bacterium | reverse complement strand
TTCCAACTCTTTCAGCTTCTCCTGCATCTCTTTCACATCACCGGCGTTCTTCGCGCTTTCCTTGGTGATTTCCTTGGCTTCCTGCACATATTTCGGCGCCAGTTTCTCCAGCATACCCGCGCTATATTCCACCACGGGGCGGGTTTTGGCGTGTTTCAACCAATCGGGATAATTCTCCTCATCGGTGAGCACTACGGTGACCATGAGGAACCCGAGCGCCACAACGAACAATCCGCGTATCACCCCGAAGAGCATACCCAGCACCGAATCGAGCATACCGATATCGCCGCCCGCATTCAGGAATCGGATGATGATGGTGTTCACGATTGCGGCGATGATGAGCGTGCCGAAGAACAGGCCGCCGCCTGCGACCAGCATCCGCACCGTATCGCTAGCGATATGGGGCTTGAGCATCTCGCTCGCACCCGCGAAGCACTGCACGGTGACGAAAGCGGCGATGAGCCAAGCCGCCAGCGACAGCACCTCACGCACGAAGCCGCGGAACAGAGCGAGCAAGCCAGAAAGCCCCACCACGCTGATGACCGCCCAGTCGAACACCGTCAATCCGGTATGCACCACTTTTTCCGCTTCCATCCGCTTATCTTCCTCTATGCACTGTAAATTTACGATTCTGCGGCCACTTTTCGCGCACTGCTGCGGAAGAGAGCCACAAGGTCATCCACATGGTGGATGGCGTGCATACCGATCTGCACACCTTTTATCTTCGTTTTTCCGGGCAGATACGCTTTCTCGAAGCCCAGCTTCTCCGCTTCTTTCAAGCGTGGTTCGGTGCGCCCCACCTGCCGCACTTCGCCGGACAGGCCGATTTCGCCGAACACCACCGTGCGCAGCGGCAGCGGCATATGGGTCAGCGCGGAAACCAACGCCGCCGCCACCGCCAAATCCGCCGCAGGTTCACTTACTTTCAGGCCACCCGCCACGTTCAGATACACTTCTTTGTCGCTCATCTGGATGCCACAGCGCGATTCCAGCACCGCGAGAATCATCGACAAACGGGCGGAATCCCACCCCACCACCGCGCGGCGAGGATTCGCCATGCCAGAGGTGTTCACCAATGCCTGCACTTCCAGCAGCATCGGGCGCGAACCCTCCATGCCTGCGAAGACTGCCGAGCCGCTGATTTCCCCTTCCCGTTCGGAAAGGAACAGGGCGGAAGGGTTCGTAACTTCGCTCAAACCGCCATCGCCCATCTCGAACACGCCGATTTCATCCGTGCCGCCGAAACGGTTCTTCACGGCACGCAAAATGCGGAACTGATGCCCGCGCTCGCCTTCGAAATACAAGACCGTATCGACCATATGTTCCAGCACGCGAGGGCCCGCAATCTGCCCGTCCTTCGTGACATGGCCGACGAGGAACAGCGCGATACTACGCTTTTTCGCCAGTTTTATCAATTCGTGGGATGCAGCACGCACCTGCGAAACCGTGCCGGGGGCGGATTCGACATTATCGACATACATGGTCTGGATGGAGTCGATGACCAGCACATCCGGCGCATCAGGACGGTCAAAACTGCTGATGATGTCACGCACGGAAGTGGCGGAGGCCAGCTCTACCTCGGCTTTATCATGCCCCAGACGCTGCGCGCGGAGGCGCACCTGAGAAACGGATTCCTCACCGGAGATATACACGGTTTTCAGGCCGGATTTGGCGAGTGCCGCGACGGCTTGCAGCAATAGCGTGGATTTGCCGATGCCGGGGTCACCACCGATGAGGATGGCCGAACCGGCAACTAAGCCACCGCCCAGCACGCGGTCAAGCTCCAGCATGCCTGTGGTGCGGCGGGCGAGTTCTTCGATGGTGCCGGAGAGAGTGACGAGCTCTAATGCGCGGCCTTTACCGACCGTCATGCCTTTGGGGGTAGCATCCACCGCTTCTTCGGTGATGGTGTTCCACTCACCGCAAGCTTCGCATTTGCCGCTCCATTTGGTGTACACTGACCCGCAGGATTGGCAGACGAATTGTGAGCGGGTTTTGACCATATCAGGCTTTCTGCACCTCGTGCTGCGCCTGCCCCTGCCCGAAGGAAATCGGGCCTTGCGCGCGGCCATGCACGAATTGATCGACATAGGCGTTGCCGCTGTCGTATATCTCGCCCGCGTCACCACGCCAGATGATTTTTCCCTCATAGATCATCGCGACGGAAGTGGCGATTTTCTTCGCGCTGGCCATATCGTGGGTGATGGTCATCGTGGTGATGCCCTTCTCGCGGGTGCATTCGACGATAAGGTCGTTGATGACATCCGCCATGATGGGGTCAAGACCCGTGGTCGGTTCGTCGAAGAAGATGATTTCCGGGTCGCCTGCGACTGCGCGCGCAAGACCCACACGCTTCTGCATACCGCCGGAAAGCTCTGCGGGCATCAAATCCGCCACACGCGGTGCAAGGCCGACATCATTGAGCTTCTCCAGCGCAATCTCGCGCGCCAATTTCTTGGGCGTTCCTTTACCCTGCATCAGACCGAAGGCGACATTCTCCCACACCTTCAAGCTGTCGAACAGTGCCGCGCCTTGGAACAGCATGCCGATGCGCCCCATATAAGCCATTTTGTCCGCACCGTTCAGGCCGATGACGTTCTGCCCGTCCACCTCGATTTTTCCGCTATCGGGGCGAAGCAGACCCAGCACGCATTTCAGCAACACGGATTTGCCCGTGCCCGAACCACCGATGATGACGAGGGATTCACCCTTGGCCACATCCAGCGTCGAGCCATCAAGCACCACGTTCGACCCGAAGGCCTTGTGCACGTCACGGACGGATATTTTCGGTACGATAAGGGTCATACGGCAAAGAACAGTTCAGTGATGAGATAGTTGGACAGCAGAATCAGGATGGAGGAGGAGACCACCGCATTGGTCGTCGCCGTGCCCACGCCCTGTGCGCCGCGACCGGAGTGATAACCGTGGTAGCAACCCATGAGGGTGATGATGAATCCAAACACCGCCGCTTTCACGAGACCGGAGATGACATCCTTCGCTTCCAAAAACTCGAAGGTGTTGTTGATGTATGGCTCAGGCGCGAAGCCGAGCTTATGGATGCTGAGCAGATAACCACCCATCACCCCGATGATGTCGGCCAGCAGCACAAGGCAAGGCATCATCAACACACCCGCCAGCAAGCGGGGGAAGACGAGGTATTTCATGGGGTTGGTGGAAAGTGTGGTGAGCGCATCAATCTGTTCGGTCACGCGCATGGTGCCGATTTCCGCCGCGAATGCCGCGCCGATGCGCCCTGCGACCATCAGACCAGCCAGAACGGGGCCAAGCTCACGGGTGATGGACAGCACGACCACGATGGCGATGGAGCCTTCCGCAGAGAAGCGGGAGAAGCCTGAATAGCTCTGCAACGCCAGCACCGCACCGGTGAAGATGGCGGTCAGACCGACAACTGGCAGTGAATAATAGCCGATTTCAATCATCTGGCGCAGGATATTGCGCGGATAATATGGCGGATGCCAAGCCGAGCCCAGCGCCTGACCGGTGAAGATGGCCAGTCGCCCGATAGTGGCGAGGAACGAGAGGAAGACTCTTCCGATGGGTGCAAGGAAATTCATGGCGTCACCGCTGGGTTAGGAACCCCCTTGTTATAAGGGCGGAAACAGCCTGATACAACCCTTTTCTACGCCTATTCCGCGCTTAACGCGCCTGACCTTGCGCGGCGGTTTTCTGACCGCGCGCCGCAGCCCCTTCCCGCACTTCCACAATCTTCAACACGCGGCGTGTCCACGATGCGGGATTCGCTTCGGAGCGGTTCTCTTCCGGCATCGGCTCTCGGTGGCTGGTCACATCATTGCGGCCACGCCAGAAGCCTTGGAAGAAGCGACCGGGGATGGAAGCGGTGTGCTGCAAGCTGACGGGGTTCGCACGGAAGGCCTCCGTCCATTTGCTGAACACACCGCGCAGCGCGCCCTGCGTACCACAGACATAGACCATCGCCTTCCCCTCGCGGATGTCCTTGTCCATATGGCTGCCATAGGCGGCTTCCAGCACGTCCTGAATGTAGTATTTTCCGGTCTTGGAATAGCCTTGCACTTCCTGTTCGTTCAGCTTGCCGTCCTTCAAGGTGACGAAGCGTTCCTTGCCGTCGGAAGAAGACGTGGCGTGATAGGCATCGATGATGCCGTCCTGCACATATCCTCGGCATTCCTTGGCATAAAGCTCATCTTCCGCGTAACGTCCACCGTTGACGACCACGATTTTCCCCGCATAAGGCTTCTTATGTTCGGGGTCGGCCTTCTGGCGGCGGGAAAGTTCACGCAGAAGCGACATATACGGCGCCATGCCACTGCCCGTGCCGAGCATATAGAGGGTTTTGTCCTTCGCGCCCGCTTCGAATTCGTCGAGGTATTTACCGATACGCGGGTTGTTCACCACCAGATTATTCACCGCATCCGTGCGTTCCATGATGCCGGGGAACATCAGGCGCGGCAGCTCGGTGATGAGATAACCGTTGATAGGATAATCCGATGCTTTGCTCTCGGCGATGTCGAGCAACATGCCTGTCGCCGTGCCGCCATCCTTCTGGCGTTCATTCTCGTGTTTTTTGATGCCGAGCGGATCACCTGCAGGCAGTTTCGCATCCACGCCGGACACGAGGATATTCACCGTGCCGTTCCGCTTGTCGAAATCGCTGATGGTATAAGGGCGGCTTTTCATCGGTGGCTGGTTCGCCGCCACTTCCTCCAACGTCAGCACATTCGGGCGATAGGCCAGCAGCTCCGGCACCGTATAGCACTGCGCGATTTCCGTGGCGTTGAACCCTTTCGGCAGCGGATTCCCCGCTTCTTCCGCGCGTTTCGCCAGCATATTCACCAGTTGTTCCGTGGGTCGGCTGATGTCCACCAGACCCGCCAGCACATCGCGCTTCGGCAGGTTCTGCGCCACTTCCTTGCCCATACGGTCAGAATGCACGGGAATGGATATGCGACCGTCCTTCTCCTGCGGTGAAGGCTTCAACACGGATAGCACCGCATCCACATCATCCTTGCGGTTCTTCGGCTCGAAGGCGAAATACAGCCCCGGCTGCGCTTGCGCGATGATACGTTGCGCGTTCGGCCCTGCGATTTTCAGGGTGAGTTCCACGGCTTGGGTCGTGTCCCCACGCGCATCACGCACACGTTTGGAATCGACGACATGGAAAGTGTTCAGATGCACGCTCCCGTGGATGGCGGCATCGGGCACGCGCCGGATTTCCCCGCCCGAATAATACTTTTCACCCAGCCTGCCTGCGGATTTTGTTTCCTGATGCTTGGGGGAAGATTCGGTCATGGTTCGGCACTCACTGTAAGGTTGCTGCCGCCCTTATAGTGCTATTGCGAATTATTCGCAAGAATTAATGCGTATTATTTATAAACTCGCTTCACGCGCGAGGTGATGCTGGTGAACAGCTCGTAGCCGATGGTTCCAGCAGTCTCGGCTACTTTATCCGCCTCCAGATGCGTGCCGATGAGCTCTGCCATATCGCCATCCTTGATGACGCCTTCCGGCACGGAGGACACATCCAACACCGTCAAATCCATGGAGACGATACCCGCGATGGGCACGGTATAACCATTGATATACGCTTTGCCGCGATTGCTCAGCGAGCGCAGCAAGCCATCCGCATAGCCGATGCCGACCACCGCCAAACGCGCTCCCTTGGATGCTTTGAACGTCGCGCCATATCCCACGCACTCGTCTTCCGTCAGGATACGCTGTTGCAAAACGGGGGCTTGCACCGTCACCACCACGCGCATCGGGTTGCGCTCGTCCGGCGTGGGGTTCAGGCCATAGAGTGCCATGCCGGGGCGCACGAGGTCTTTGTGGAAGCCTTTGCCGAGGAATATGCCGGAAGAGTTTGAGAAGCTGAATTTCGCGTTGGGGAACAAGGCTTCCAACTGCTTGAAACGCGCAGCTTGCTTGGCGTTCAGCGGATGATGCAACATCTCCGCGCAAGCCAGATGGCTCATGAAATAGGCCACTTCGATGCCCGCCAGCAAGCTCGCATCCTGTGCTAATTGCGCTGCATCTTCCAAAGACATACCCGCGCGGGTCATGCCCGTATCCACCTGCACGATGGCTTTGTGGCTTTTGCCCAGTGTGGCGGCGTGTTCGCGCCACACGCTCACCTGCTCCAACGAATTCAGCACGGGAATCAAGCCGTGCTCGGCGATGGCTGCCGCATCTTCCGCATGATTCGCGCCGTAAAACACGCCGATATGCGCATCCGGCAGCACGCTCCGCACTTCGATACCTTCGGCGATGGTCGCCACGAAGAACCAGCGGCACCCTTCCCGCTCAGCCAGCGTTTTCGCCACCATGGTCGCGCCGAGGCCATAGGCATTGGCCTTCACCACCGCCGAAGCCTCTGCCGGCGCGGCCTTGTCCGCTAGCAAGCGATAATTGCTGCACAAAGCGTCCAAATCGATGATGGCTGTCGCCGCGCTGATGAAGGACATATCAGAACCGCTGTTCAGGGATATATTGGTCGGAGACGAGGTCGGAGAAGAGCGTGTGTTTGCCGCTGAACGCCAGTTCTACCGTGCCGATTGGGCCGTGACGCTGCTTGGCGAGGATGACCTCCGCCTTGCCATGCACGCGTTCCATCTGCTGCTGCCATTCGGCGTATTTCGGCGAATCCATCGACGGCTCGGCGCGGCCGACATAATACTCCTCACGGAACACGAACATCACCACATCCGCGTCCTGCTCGATGGAGCCGGATTCACGCAAGTCGGACAGCTGCGGGTGTTTATCGTCGCGTTGCTCCACCGCACGCGAAAGCTGGGAAAGCGCCATGACCGGAATATTCAATTCCTTGGCGATGGCTTTCAAGCCTTGCGTGATTTCGCTGATTTCCTGCACACGGTTCGCCTGCGATGCCGCCGAGCTTCCGCGCAGCAGCTGCAGGTAATCCACCACGAGGAATTGCAGGTTATGCTGGCGTTTCAGGCGGCGTGCGCGGGTACGCACCGCCGAAATGGAAAGCGCAGGTGTATCGTCGATGAAGAACGGCAGTTGCGCCACTTCCTGACTCGCCTGCACCAGATGCATGAACTCTTCCTGCGAAAGGTCACCTTTGGACATGGCGAAAGAGTTGATGCGCGCCGCTCCGGCGATCATACGACCCGCCAACTGCTCGGCGCTCATCTCAAGCGAAAAGAACCCGACAGAACCCGGATTCCCGCCTTCGGCCTTCTGCTTATCATGCAGGAACTTCGCGGCGTTATAGGCGATGTTCGTGGAAAGCGCGGTCTTCCCCATGGATGGGCGACCCGCGAGGATGAGCAAATCCGATGGTTTCAAGCCGCCGAGCTGACGGTCAAGGTCTTTCAGCCCCGTTGTCAGGCCGATGACGCCACCATCGCTCTTGAACGCGGTCTCCGCGCGTTGGATGGCCTGCGTGACGCCCATGGACAATGCCTCGAACCCGCGCGAAACCGCGCCATCTGTGGACAGGTTGAACAGTTTCTGCTCCGTCTGCTCGATCTGCTGCATCGCGCCGCTATCGATATTCGGTGCATAAGCATCGTTCACCACCTCTTCGCCGATGGCGATGAGCGAGCGTTTCAGTGCCATGTCATAGATGGTGCGCGCGTAATCCCCCGCGTTGATGATGGCCGATGCGCCCGCCACCAGCTTCACCAGATATTGCGCCCCGCCGATGTCGGCCAGCGCGGCATCCTGATCGAAATATTGCTTGAGGGTGATGGGGTTGGCGATTTGCCCGCGGTCATTGAATTTCTTCACCGCGTCGAAGATGCGCTGATGCACCGGCTCATAGAAATGCTCGGCGATGAGAATATCGCCGATTTGGGTCATCACGTCATTGTTGACAAGCAACGCGCCCAGCAACTCGCGTTCCGCTGCGGAGTTATGCGGCACCTGACGCGCCAACGTCGTGCGCGCGGCATCGTCGCCCGTGGCGGAAAAAGCAGTGGAGGCGTCATTGCCGCTCATCGGGGTGTCACTCTCGGAGGGTGTTGGGATACTCTCCAAATATAAAGAAGCGGCAGACGATGTCCACCGCTTCTTTGATATTCACTTCAGAAAAAGATGCGGCTTAAGCTGCGTCTTCTTCGGTCTTGCCTTCGGTGGTCACTTCCTCGAAAGCGTCTTCCGCAGCGGCTTTCGCTTTGGACTGCTTCGGAGCGGTAGCGGCTTTCCAAGCAGCTTCTGCTTCGGATTCGCTACGTGCAACGTTGACTTTCACGTTCACGGTGACTTCAGGGTGCAGTTCGATTTTCACATCGAAGATACCGAGGGTCTTGATGGGGTTCGGCAGAACAACGTGCTGACGCTCGACAGCATGCTTCTTCTCCTGCAGAGCAACCGCGATGTCGCGTGCGCTGACGGAACCGAAGAGACGGCCATCGTCGCCGGAAGCACGGATGAGCACGACGACCGCGTTATCGACGGTCTTCGCGGCGACTTCAGCGGATTTGTGCAGCTGGTCGTTGCGAGCGACGATTTCAGCGCGTTTCGCTTCGAAGAACTCGACGTTGCTTTTCGTAGCGCGAAGCGCTTTTTTCTGCGGAAGCAGGTAGTTGCGGGCGTAACCGTCTTTCACGGTGACAGTGTCACCGATGTTGCCGAGGTTAGCCAGGCGTTCGATCAGAATGACTTTCATGATGCGTGTCCCTCTCTCTTAGTGCGAAGCAAAAGGAAGGAGAGCGATTTCGCGGGCGCGTTTAACGGCACGGGCGAGTTCACGCTGCTTCTTGGTGCATACGGAAGTGATACGGCTAGGCAGGATCTTGCCGCGCTCGGAAACGAAACGGGACAGGAGCTTGGTATCACGGTAGTCGATTTTCGGCGCGTTCGGGCCGGAGAGCGGGCAGCTCTTGCGGCGACGGAAGAAAACGCGGCGGGGGCCGCCGGAGTGGCCGCCCTGGGATTCGCGCGGGGTGCGTGCTTCAGACATGGTATTATCCTTATCTCTTTATATATACGGATTAAGCTGCGGAATCTTCGTAGGACGAAGAGTTCTGGAAAACAGCGCCTGGGGTGTCGGTGAACGCTTCAACGCGCACGGTGAGGTGGCGGACGACGTTCTCGTCGAGGCGGAGTTTACGCTCAAGTTCTTTCAACGCGGTCGCGTCAGAGTCGATAGCGAGGAAGCTATAGTGACCTTTACGGCTTTTGTTGATGATGTAAGCGAGGTTACGCAGACCCCAGTATTCGTTCTTTTCTACTTTGCCGCCGAGTTCTCCGACGAGCTTCGCGTAGGAATCAGCCAGTTTGTTGGCATCGGCTTTAGGCACGTCCTGACGGATAATCAGGGTCACTTCATAAAGAGCCATTGCTCTCTCCTTTTTAAAAGTTCCTATGGACCTGTATTAAAACGCTTTTCAGCGCATTAATAACAGAGCGTTCCCAACAACGGGGACGCAGGGGTCTTGCAAAATAGCGGTTATTCGCGGAAATGCAAGGAGTTTTAAGAATAAACCGACAATCATTTCTCGTGGCACTCCCGCGCAGCAGCGCGGGCAGCCCTGAGCCAGCGAAGCGTCGCCTATCTGAGGGACAGCAGTCCCGAAGGGGGCAACTAAACACCCCCTCTTGCAAAAGCGATGGGATTCTGTTTAATAGCGCCTTCACATTTGAAGGTTCTATCGTCATTTTGCGGATAAAACGGCGAAAACGCAGGATTGCGAGAACCGGAAGTTCCAGTGTACGTTTCAGTACATGAAAGCCGGAAGCGCAGTAATCCTGCGTTTGCAGACTTTTAAACGCAAAAGGGTGACAGAACCCAGGAGGCTTAAAATGAGCAAAGCATTCGTATTCCCCGGTCAGGGTTCGCAAACCGTCGGCATGGGCAAAGCACTGGCCGAGAATTTCGCGAGCGCACGCCACGTCTTCGCGGAAGTCGATGATGCTCTGGGCGAGAAGCTCTCCACTACCATCTTCGAAGGGCCTGAAGACACGCTGACGCTCACCGAGAACGCCCAGCCCGC
>VGDC01000036.1 GCA_016869895.1 Alphaproteobacteria bacterium | reverse complement strand
GCACGCCTTTCAAACGTGAGAAGAAAGTGTATTGTGCGCCGTCTATCCGCACGGGCAGCAGCATCGCGCCGGATTTATCGGCGATCATCGCAGGGCCGTTGTACATCTTCATCAGCGCGCCCGTGGTGGTGATGCGCCCTTCAGGGAAGATGACGCAATGCTTGTCCTTCTTGATTTCGTCGATGAGTTTCTTGGTCGCCATCGGGCTGGTGGGGTCAAGGGGGAAGGTGGAGGCGATTTTCAGGAAAGGCTGCATCCACCATTGGCGCGCGATCACGGTATTGATGGCGAACATGGGGCGTTCGGGCAGCAGCACGGCGATGAGCACCGCATCCAAGAAGGATTGATGGTTGGCGATGATGAGAGCGCGTTTGCCCGCTTTTTGGATGTTCTCCAACCCGCTCACTTCCACGCGGAACAGCAGCTTCAGCAGGATATACAATACATTACGCAGCATGGTTGCCTCCGTTTTCGGCAGCAGCGGCGGCATTGCGCGCTTGCTGACGTTTGACGATTTTGCGGATGAAGAACGCGACAGGGATGTTGATGACGCCGATGAACAGCAACACATCCGTCACTTTGAAGCCGATGGAGAACAGGACGAGCGTGAGGATGGCTGAACCGACCATGAACAGCGCGTTCATGACGTTATTCGCGGCGATGATGCGCGAGCGGTGCGCGTCGTCCGAGCGTTCCTGCATGATGGCGTAAAGCGGCACGATGTAGATTCCGCCGGAGACGGGAATCAGCACCAGCATCGCCAGTGGCAGCCAATGGGCAGGGTTGGCGATGAACTGGCCGATGCCGATCAACTCGCCCGTGGGCGCGAGGTTGTGGCTGGAGAAATAGAGGATGATGGTGAATAACGCCATGCCCAGCGCGCCGAAGGGCACATACGTCCCGCTGATTTTGCCTTTAAGGATGCGGTTGCACAGCAGCGAGCCGATGCCGATGCCGATGGAGAACAACGTCAGGAAGAAGGTGACGACCGTTTCATCCGCCCCGAAGGTGCTCTGCGCCAGCACGGGGAACTGGGCGAGGTAGGTCGCGCCGACCAGCCAGAACCACGAAATGCCAAGGATGGAGAGGAACACATCCTGATTCTTGCGCGCGCTGCCGATGATGTTCCATGTTTCCTTGGCGATGTTCCAGCGGATGGGGCTTTTGGCTTTCGAGGGGGCAGGGGGGATGAAGCGGCTGGAGGCATAGCCCGCCACCGCCACGGCAACCGTCAGCACAGAGATGAACACCACCCCGCTTTCGTGCAAGATAAGCAATCCGCCGATGAGCGTGCCGAAGAGGATGGACAGGAACGTGCCCGCGCCGACCAGCGCATTGCCGCCGATAAGCTCGTCTTTGGCGAGGTGTTGTGGGATGATGCTGAATTTGATGGGGCCGAAGAAGGTCGAATGCACCCCCATGCCGAAGAGCACGGCCAGCAGCAGCCAGATGTTCTGCGTGTAAAAGCCTATCGCGCCGATGGCCATCAATATCGCTTCGATGATTTTTATCCAGCCGATGATGCGCGTCTTCTCCACGCTATCGGCCAGCTGCCCCGCCGTGGCGGAGAACAGGAAGAACGGCAATATGAAGATGCCCGCAGCGGCGGTCACCAGCATCTGGGCGTTCAGCCCCGCTTTTTCCGCGATGACATAAGTGGTCAGGATGACCAGCGCGTTCTTGAACACGTTATCGTTGAACGCGCCGAGGAACATGGTGATGAACAGCGGCAGAAAGCGGCGTGTTTTCAAAAGGGCGAACTGGTTCTTCTGCATCGATGCACCTGTCTGCGGAGGAGGTTTCAGGCACTATAGCCAATTTTCGCTCCACAAGACGAATAAAAAAAGCGTTTGGAATGCGGATGCAGTTTTTCGCAATTTTTGTTAGGTAAAAAAGCAAAAATTTGTTACTTTCCGAGCCTGTCTTGGCCAAAAAACGCAAAAAAACAACAGGCGGACACCCATAAAAGTGTTAAATACCGGAGGGATGCATGGCTGGTAGCGCAAGCGCAGAGTGGAAATTTTTTGGCATCGGCATGGGCGGCCAAGTGGCGCTAGGCCTCGTGCTTGGGGTACTCGTCGGTTATCTGATGGGTGAACAGGCCGCTGATTTCAAAGTCCTCGGCGTCATCTTCTTCAAACTGGTCAAGATGGTGGTTGCGCCGCTCATCTTCTTCGCGCTCATCGCGGGTATCACCAGCCTCACGCAGGAAAAACACTTCAAGACCATCGCCATCAAAGGCACTTCGGCCTATCTCGCCACGGCTGCGCTGGCGGTCATCATGGGTCTTGTGCTGGCCAATATCTTCCACCCCGGACAGGGCGTGACGCTTCCTAACGACCTTGACACAGGGGCTGTGGAAGCCGCGCAGACCGCGCCCTCCATCGGCGGCTTCCTGATGATGCTCATCCCGCATAACATCGTGAACGCGCTGGCGGGGGATTTCTACCTGCAGATCGTAATTTTCGCGGTGTTCACGGGTATCGTGATGAACAACATCCGCGGGGAGACCGACAAGGTCAAACAGCTGAACCAGGAACTGGCGCATATCACCTTCAAGATGATCGAGTGGATCGTGCGTCTCGCCCCGCTGGCGGTGTTCGGTTTCGTGGCTTCGATGATCGGCACCACGGGCTTCGACCTGCTTATCAGCCTGCTGCGCATCGTCGTGCTGGTCATCGGCGCGTGCATCATACAATATCTGTTCTTCGGGATGCTTATCTTCCTCTTCGCGCGTGTATCGCCGATCCCCTTCTATCGGAAGATGATTCCTTCGCAGATCATGGCCTTCTCCACCAGCTCTAGCAAGGCGACGCTTTCGACCGCCATGCGCGAATTGCAGGACCGCATGGGGGTATCCCAGAGTTCCAGCAACTTCATGATGCCGCTGGGCGCGTGCATCAATATGGACGGTACAGCGATCTATCTCGGCATCGTGTCGGTGTTCTTCGCGCAGATCTATGGCATCGACCTTGGCGTGCATGAATACCTGACGCTTATCCTCACCTGCACCCTCGGCTCCATCGGCGCGGCGGGCATCCCCAGTGGCTCCATCATCTTCATGGGCATGGTGCTGAGCTCCGTGGGGATCCCCATCGAGGGTATCGCCTTGCTGCTCGGCGTTGACCGTATCCTGGACATGTTCCGCACCACCGTGAATATCACGGGTGACTGTGCTATCACCTTCATCATCGATAAGACCGAGGGTGAGCTGGATATGAAGACCTATAAAGATATGACCGTGTAACGTCTTTCCAACATAATCACGGAAAGGGAGCTTCGGCTCCCTTTTTGTTTGGGGAATTTTTTCCAACAAAATAGCCGCATAAAGCGGCTATTTTGTAGAAAAATAGAGCGGGTGAAGAGATTGATTCACCTGCTCACGCAGGTTCACCCTGCGGGCGGCTGCGCCGTCCAGTGCTGCGCACTGTCGAACTCCCAGAGTTCTCAAGCCAAAAAATTTTCATAAAAAAAGCTGCCCGACATTCAAGATAATGTGGCAGCTACTTTTATGAAAATGGAGCGGGTGAAGAGATTCGAACTCTCGACATCAACCTTGGCAAGGTTGCGCTCTACCCCTGAGCTACACCCGCTCACAACGATGGGGCTGAATCATTCGCCCCCGGAAGAGGTTTCCCATAATATGTATCTTCCCCAACATTGCAAGCATTTCCTTGAAGATTTTTTGAAATTATTTGTGCGGCTGTGAAATATCGGATAAAACAAAGGCTAATCAACGCCGGAGTGCCTCATGGAAGCCAAGAAACACGCTGAAGTATCACCGAAATTGCTGGAGATACTTGTTTGCCCGCTCACCAAATCGCCGCTGCGCTTCGACGCGGAACGCAATGAACTGGTCAGTGAATCGGCCGGGCTGGCGTTCCCCATCCGCGATGGCATCCCCATCATGCTGGTGGATGAAGCGCGCAAACTGAAAGACGAAGCGAAGGGCGCGCGTTGATGGCATCCGCAAAGCAATACCCGTTCTACACCGCATTCTGGAAAGGTTTCTACGAGCGCGAATTCTATGTGAATGTCGCATCCAGCTGGCGCTGGCGTGGTTTCATCTTCATGGCGGTCATCGTGGTGCTGACGGTGCTTCCGGCCTCCATTCTGGTGGCGAAATCCGCCAACCAGCTGTTCAACGAGGAATTGCCGCATATCCTGCCCCATTTCCCGGAATTGAAGGTGGTGGATGGCAAGCTGACCACCGAGGCGGAGCAGCCCATTTATCTGACGGGCAGCGAGAATAAACGGGTCATCGCCATCGACACCACGGGTAAGACCCAATCGCCGCAGGAAGCGGATGCGCAGCTTCTGTTGACGGCGGATCAGCTCATCGTGCGGATGGCGGGGGAGGCGGTGCTGCCGTTTCCGCTGATTCTTCCCCCGGATGCACAGAAAATCAGCGGGAATACTCTGGTGGCCATGCATCAATCCCTACAGGATGGAGGATATGTTAGCTTTGCCCTAGGTGCCATCCTCATGACCTATGTCTTCCGCCTTGTCGTCAGCGTGCTTTATGCTTTTGCGGCGATGTTCTTCGCGCGCAACCAGAATCTGGATATGGGTTTCGGCGCGCTGTATCAGATCGCGCTGGTGGCGCATGGCCTGTCCCTAGTGGCGGTTTCTGCGCTGGCCTTCCTGCTGGCTTTGGTGGGCGTCGTGTCGCTGGGGACGATGGGCGGAGTGCTCATCGCGCTCTTCCTCGTGTGGTTCGGGGTGAAAGCCAACCGCGATTGGCTGATGACAGGTCTACCGCCGATTAAAGAAAGATTTTAGTATATCCCTCATTTCCTCCTGCGCCGCGTTATCCTGCGGTCTCGGTGTGCTCATGTACTTATCTGTACATTCCGCGCACCTCGCCTTGGCTGTCTAGCGCAGAAGAAAAGCAGGAATCTACTTTGTTAATGAAGTGCTTAAAGCCTTTTTCCGCGCATCAGGCGCGGCAGGTCACCCTCCATGCCCATGGCATGGCGCATGAAGAAGCGTTTGACGCCGGGCAGCTTTCCGACCAGCCCAAGACCGAGGTTCCGCGCGGCATTCAGCGGGAATACATTGTTCGAGAAAAGTCGGTTGAGGATGTCCGTGGTGGCGACCATCGCCATGGCATCGAAACTCCGCCAGCGGGTATAGGCCTGCAAGGTCGGTTGTGCGCCGATGTCCAGCCCCAGCCGTTTCGCATCCACCAGTACTTCCGCCAGCGCGGCGACATCCCGGAAGCCGAGGTTCACGCCCTGTCCGGCGATGGGATGGATGCCGTGGGCGGCATCGCCCACCAGTGCGACGCGCTGCGAGATGTAGCTTTCCGCGTGAACAAGGGTGAGCGGATATTTGAAGCGTCCACCCACCAGCGAAATCTCGCCCAGCTGCGTGCCGACACGGCGGGTGATTTCTTCGATGAAGGCATCATCGGGCAGTGAAATGAGCATTTCCGCGCGTTCGTGGCTTTCCGTCCAGACCAGCGAAGATTGATTGTTCTGCATGGGCAAAACAGCAAAAGGCCCGATGGGTAGGAATTTCTCCAGCGCGAGGCCGTGGTGCGGCTCGGTATGGGCGATGGTGCAGACAATGGCGGTCTGATGATACGGATGTGTATGCGCTTTGATGCCTGCCCAATCGCGGATGCGCGAGTGCTTGCCATCCGCCCCGATGAGCAGTGGCGCAGAGAGCGTGCGGCCATCGGCCAAAGTCACGATTGCGGATTGGCTGGTGGTTTCGATGCCCGTGATGGAAGCGGGGGTGAGCAATTCCAGATTGGCGAAATCCTTCGCCCGCTCAAAGAGTGCCGCGCGGGTATGGCGGTTCTCGACGATCCAGCCGAATGGCTCGTCGCCCACTTCGCGGTGGTCATAATGCAGGAAGATGGGGGAATCGGCATCGGACACGCGGATGTCGAGGATGGGTTCGGCTAGGGCGGCGATGCGCTCCCATACGCCGAGCTGGGCGAACAGCTTCTGTGAACCCAGCGAAATGGCGCTCACGCGCCCGTCGAAACCTTCTGCCAGCTGGGACGGCGGCGGGGTACGCTCGACCACGGCCACGCGCAGACCGCCAGAAGCCAAAGCGACGGCGGTGGCCATTCCGACCAGCCCGCCGCCCGCGATGAGGATGTCATGGGTGTGACGCATGCTTACAAAGGCTCTTGCGCTTCCACAAGCCCTGCGGCGGGAGGGGTGTATCCCATCGGCGCGGAGACGGAATCACGTACGGGGCTGTCCACCGTGGCGCGCTCGGCGTGGCTGGCGCGCAGTTTCTTCAGCATCGGGTTCACTTCATGGATGGTGTCCACCACCTGCACATAATCATCGAAGCCGTAGGTGTCGATGAGGGTGATGAGCGGTTCCCAGAAGTTGCGCTCATTGCAGATAACGATGTCGGCATCGGCCATCATCGGGTGGTTCTCATGCTTTAAGAGCAGCAGGGTGAACAGCTCCTGCACCGTGCCCATGCCGCCAGGCATGATGACGAAGGAATCGGATGCTTCGATCATATCCTTCATGCGGGTGTAGATGTCGTCGTTATACCAGAACTGGTCGAGCTGCGGGGGGATGCCCTCGTGGCGGGCGATGTATTCCATCGTGGTGCCGCCCGTCCAGCCACCCTTGGACACTGCGCCCTGGATGATGGAACCCATCATGGACGTGCTGCCCGCACCGCTGACCAAGCCCCAGCCTTCTTCGGCGATGAGCGCGCCCATGTCATAGGCGGCCTGAATGAAATAGGCATTATCGGACGAGGCGGAGAGGAAGACGCAGACGTTATAATCCGGCTTGGGGCGCAGCGAGAGGCGGCGTTCCTGCGGCAGCGGCACTTCGCCTTCTTCCGTCATGGTGACGGGCACAGAGCGCGCCACGACCGGTGTGTTGGAGATGGACTGGATCTTCGGGGGGGTCTTGGTGTGGGTCTCCAGCACCGTCAACACGTCTTCCGCCGAATCGACGAAGGTCACCAGCGTGTCCGGGTGGGATTTCACCGTGCCAGCCTTGTGAAGGCCATGCAGCATGTCGTGGAAGGCTTTCCACGTCTCGGATTTCACATTATTGACCTCATCCACGATGATGATGGGCTTCGTGGGGGATTGGAGGTCTTTGGGGTCAAGGTGCATATACGGATCGTCCGTCTGCAAACCGACCACGAGGGAGGATGCCTTGAACAGCTCGCGCATGCGCAGGTCTTTTTCCGCCTGAGTACGCTCTTTGCCGCGCATGATGGGCAGCAGTACGAAAGCGTCGGAGGGGATGACGGTCTGTTGGTGGATGGCATCCAGCGACACGAGCTGCGGCGTCGTATCGGGGTTGATGTCATAATCATTCTCGAAGAGAAGCTCCAGCAGGCGCGAGCGAACGGCGTTGTGGCGGTTGGCTGGGTCGATGACGCTGGAGACGCAGATTTTCTTGTGCTTATAGTATTCGGTCATGTTCTTCTGTATTTCCTTACTTTGGAGCCACCCCGCTTTATTTCCAATAGTCTGGCGGCTGCCGTTTTTTACACTGTTTGTTTCTTCTTTAGTATAATGAAATTCTTGGAAAAGTCAGTTAAATTGTTTGTAACGTCCCGTTGAAACCCAGAAAGCATCGCCGAATGAGTAGCCGTCCCCTCCGCCTCGCCACATGGAACATCAACTCCGTCCGTCTTAGAATAGACCTCGTCAAGCGCTTGGCGGAAGAGGAGAATCCTGACATCATCTGCCTGCAAGAGACGAAAACGGTGGATGACACTTTCCCGCTGGATGCCATCCGCCAGATGGGGTACGTGCACACCGTGTTCAGCGGCCAGAAGGGCTATAACGGCGTGGCCATCCTCTCTAAAGTTCCGTTGACGGATGTGGTCATCGAGCGTTTTGCGGGCAGTGAGGATAAACGCCATATCGCCGCGAAATTGCCGGATGACACGGAACTGCACAATTTCTATATTCCCGCTGGGGGGGATATCCCCGATGTGACGCTGAACCCGAAATTCGACTTCAAACTGAAATTCGTCGATCATATGCGCGATTATTTCGCCCACAAACGCTACAACGGCAGCCGCGCGATTCTGGTGGGGGATTTCAATATCGCCCCCGGTGAACATGATGTCTGGTCGCATAAGGCGTTGCTGAAAATCGTTTCGCACACCCCCATCGAGGTGGAGAAGCTAAAGGCCGTGCAGGATTCGCAGAAATGGGTGGATGCGGCGCGTATAGGTGTGCCGGAGACGGACAAAATCTACAGCTGGTGGAGCTACCGCGCGGCGGATTGGGACGCGGCGGATAAAGGCCGCAGGCTCGACCATATCTGGCTGTCGCCAGCGTCTGCCGAGCAATTCGCGGGAATCCGCCACTTGCGCCATCTGCGCGGGTGGGATCAACCCTCTGACCATGTCGCCGTCATCGCGGATTTGAAGCAGCAATGAGAATCGTCGCCACTATTGCCCTGTTGTTGCTGATGCCTGCGCAAGCGGAGGCCTTGTCGGCTTTCGGCAAGCGGTTCACGCTGGGCATGCCCGTGGCTTGCGTGCCGGGGGAGAGCTGCTTCATCCAGAATTACGTCTCCCACGATGAGGAGACAGGAGAGCTGGATGCGGCGGGAAATCCCGTGCGCCCCAAGGATTACACCTGCGGCGCGCTGACACAGCGGCGGCATTACGGCACGGATTTCCGCGTGGAGCATGAAGGGCTGCTGAATACGCCAGTTGGCATCCCCATTCTGGCGGCGGCGGCAGGAAAGGTGACGCTGGTGAAGACGGGCGAGGCGAGCGATGCCGACCCGAATCTTTCGCCCTTCTTCCGCCTGCTGCAGAGCCGAACGGCGGTGAACGCCTGTGGTACGCGCGTACAGATCGAACATCGCCAAGGTTGGGTGACCCATTATTGCCACATGAAACCCGGCAGCCTGAAAGTGGGCGAGGGGGACGAGGTGCAGGCGGGACAGGTTATTGGCCTGATGGGCATGAGCGGCAACACCAGTTTCCCACACCTGCATTTTGAGGTCTGGCAATATGGCAATATCATCGACCCGTTCATTGGCGTGGCGAACACGGAAAGCTGCGCATCCAAAAAGCGCTATCCCATTTGGGATGAGGAGACCTACGCCCAGCTGACCTATCAGCCCAGCGGCTTGCTGGCAGGCGGCTTCACGGCGGTGGAGCCGAAGGTGGTCGAAGCGCGGGAGGGCAAACATCGCGAGACGATTCTGCCGCCGGATGCGCCTATGTTAGTGTTCTGGAGCGAAGTGTTCGGTATGCGCAAGGGTGACCGCCTGAAACAGGAGATTTTCCTGCCCGATGGCACAGTGCTGGCGGAGCGCGAAGAGCCTTATGAGAAGAATGCCGCGCTAGTGCTGCAATCCGTCACGAAACCGCGTGAAGAAGGGGCGGAATGGCCGAAAGGCTTGTACCGTGGCCGCACGACACTCTACCACGAAGGAAAACTGTTCCTCGTGCGCGAATGGCCGTTGGAAGTGAAGTAAGTAAAAGCATTCAGCAGAATGCTTGAGCCATCAGCCCGCGGAGCGGCAGCTCATGTAAAAGTCAGCAGAGTTTACGGAGCAAATAAAGCTTAATGAACGCTAAGCGGTTCCAGCTCATGCTGGCGTGCGGTGAAATAAGCTGCCTCACGGCTGGGGAAAACGGCAAGCTGTGTGCCATCCGCTGCGAAAAGTGCGTAACCCGTTCCCTTATTGCTGGGGACTGTCTTGATGTATGCCGCGTTGCTGATGTCGCCAAGTGCGGCGACCAACTCGTTCATTTCCATCAATTCTTTATAGGTACGCATGATTCATTCCTCTCCATCACCGCTTTGAAAGCCGCAGATCGGGGCGAACACCCCAGAATCACAGCATAGCATTCCAAGTGTGAATTTTCAGTAAAGAATGCAGTTTATTTCGGCACTGCACTCTGGGAATGGCGGAAATGCTCAATCCCTGAAGTTTATATATTGGAGTGGAAGTTCGATTTTCAAGGTCTTGACGAAGGCGATGGTCTCTTGCAACTCGTCGCGCTTCTTGCCGCTGACGCGCAAGGTATCGCCTTGGATGGACACCTGAACCTTGATTTTGCTGTCTTTTATCGCTTTGACGATTTTCTTTCCCGTCTCTTGATCGATGCCTTGTTTGATGATGATTTTCTGGCGGATCATATTGCCGGAAGCGGCTTCCTTGTTCTTGTATTCGAGCGCACCGGGATCGACCTTGCGGCGGGTGAAATGGACTTTCAGGAGGTCGTGGATGGCCGTGAGCT
>VGDC01000035.1 GCA_016869895.1 Alphaproteobacteria bacterium | reverse complement strand
CCCCCGCACAGCCACGCACCCGCTGACCACTTTTGAAGCTTTGCTCTTGAAACCACCCGCTTTCGGGGGTAGGTTTGGCGCGCCCTCCTCACCCCGCGCTATACAGGTGCATCCATGACCCGCCAGACCTTTACCCGCCCCAGCTGGAACACAAAAGCCGACCGCAAAGTGGCGTATATTAACGCGCGGCTGTTCGACGCGGCGAGCGGGTTGGATGAAGTCGGCGCGCTGCTGACCGAAGGCGACCGCATCGCGGATTTCGGCAAGGAACTGTTCAAAAACGGCGTACCGGAAGGCATCGAAACAGTGGATTGCAAAGGCCACCTGCTCTCCCCCGGATTGCTCGATATTCAGGTGCATTTCCGCGAACCGGGGCAGGAATATAAAGAGACCATCGAAACGGGCAGCAAATCCGCTGCGGCTGGTGGCGTGACCCGCGTGGTCTGCATGCCGAACACCACCCCCGTCATCGACAATGTCGCCGTGCTGGAATTCCTCAATAAACGCGCGAAAGAGACGGGATATGTGCATATCCATGCTTACGGCGCGGTGAGCGTCGGCCAGAAAGGCGAGGCCTTGACGGAAATGGCGCTGCTGAAAGAAGCGGGTGCGGTGGGTTTCACCGATGACGGAAAACCTGTGATGAATGCGCTCCTTCAGCGTCAGGCCATGGCCTATTGCCGCGAATTGGGCGTGCCCATGGCGCAGCACGCGGAAGACCTGAACCTGTCCAACGGCGGTTGTATGAACGAAGGCGCGGTGGCAACGAAACTCGGTTTGGCGGGCATCCCCAATGCATCGGAAGCCATCATCGTGGCGCGTGACGTGCTGCTGGCGGAGCTGACGGGCGGGCAATACCATGTGCTGCACATCTCCACGGCGGAAGCGGTGGATCAGGTGCGCTGGGCGAAGCGCAAAGGCCTGAAAGTGACCTGCGAAGCCGCGCCGCACCACTTCACCCTGACGGATGAGGCCGTGGAGAATTACCGCACCTTCACCAAGATGAACCCGCCATTACGCGCGGAAAAAGACAGATTGGCGATTCTGGAAGGGTTGAAAGACGGCACCATCGACGCCATCGCCACCGACCATGCCCCGCATGACCAGGAATCCAAGCGCGTGCCGATGGCGCAGGCCTCCTTCGGCATCGTCGGGCTGGAAACCATGCTGCCCCTTTCGCTGACTGCACTTTACCACAGCGGCTTCATGAATCTGGCGGATGTGATGGCGACGATGACCTATAAACCCGCCGATATCATCCATGTGGAGGCAGGCCGCATCGCCAAGGGCGCCATCGCGGATTTGACGCTCATCGACCTCGACCATGAATGGACCATCACCCCCGATGACTTCGTGAGCAAATCGAAAAATTCGCCTTATGGGGAGTATAACGCGAAAGGCCGCGCTATCCGTACCGTTGTGGGCGGTGAGACGGTGTACACGCTGGACGTGTGATTTCCCGCTAAACTCTAGGGAATTTCACGAAAATACAGTGCAAATCCAAGCGATTGTTTATCGTTTTTTAACGCTACCTGACGCATAGTGAGAATATGACCAAGCATAACCCCATCATCTGCGCGCTGGACACCACGGATGTGGAAGAGGCACGCGCCCTCACCGCATCGGTGCGCAATCAGGTCGGCGCGATCAAGCTGGGGCTGGAATTCTTCACCGCGAACGGCAGCGCGGGCGTGCGCAAACTCGCCAGCGAGAACATGCCCATCTTCCTCGACCTGAAATTCCATGACATACCGAACACCGTAGCCAGCGCCATCCGCGCCACGGCAGGCATCAACACCTTCATGATGACGGTGCATACCTCCGGCGGGCGGGCGATGCTGCAAGCGGCTATTGATGCCTCGATGGAAGTGGCGGAACAGACGGGCAAGGAACGCCCGCTCATCATCGGCGTGACGGTGCTGACCAGCATGGATCAGACCGACCTGCATATCACCGGTATCAATTCCGACCTGCACGACCATGTGCGGCGATTGGCCGACCTTGCACAAAGCTGCCGATTGGATGGCGTGGTCTGTTCACCCTATGAGATTTCTCTGCTGCGCCAGCATTGCGGGGAGGATTTTAAGCTCATAGTGCCGGGCATCCGCCCACCCGAAAGCGCGGCTGACGACCAGAAACGCGTGATGACTCCGGCGGAGGCCTTGTCGCGCGGTGCGGATTATCTGGTGATCGGTCGTCCCATCACCTTATCCGACAATCCCGGAAAAACGGCGGAAGCCATCTGCGCGACGTTGGCTTGATTCACGCGTCTTTCATGGCGGGTAAACGGATGGATTCGCGCACTTCGGCCAGCAAACGCGCCATCACACGCAAGACCACAGTTTCGATGGCCTGAACATGCTCCGCGCGGGATGCGCCTTTCTGCTCGGCCACGCGTTTTTTGAGCAGTTGGAAGGAGTCTTCGTCTTCCCCCAGAATCTCATCAATCCCCAGATGGATAGCGGCGCGCAGCAGCCCACGGCGGCGTTCCATCTCTTTTAGGGGAATGAACAGCGTCTGTATAGCGAGGTCAAGGTCCAGCACCTGTTCCATATAGGCTTCCAGCAGCACGGAGTGTCGCACCTGCGGCTGGGCAGAGCCGTAATAATACTCACAGGCGATGGCGAAACTCTCCGCGCGGAGCATCTGGTCGACCTTTTCGACCGTATACCCCTCTTCCAGCAAGCTTTGCTTGTCGTATCCCTCTTCCTTGCGCACATGCTGCACCAGCGCAGCCACGCCATCCGGATGCAATTCCCTATCCAGCTCGATGAGCCAGTTCAGCAAGGTGGAGGAGGAATGCAGGTATTTCAGTGACTTGACCTTGCTCTCCAGATTCAGCCAATAATCGATATGGTGGGCGACCTCATGGGCGGTGTCGTTCCGCACGAAGAGGTCATCGGCGCGTTTTGCAGGCATCGCCTGCGGATAGGTCACCTGCGGGTAGATGTCCTCCACCCGTGAGCGCGCGGCGTTATAGGCGATGTCGATACTGTATTCGATTTGCTGCTGGGCTTTATCGACCACGATGATGCCGTCATCATTCACGAAAGCTTCGAAAAGCTCCGTGCGCTGCATGGCGAGGATGTCATCGGCGATTTTGGTGAGCGTGGCGACCTGCGTGGGCGACAACTTGCGGTAATCATCGCGCTCGGCGATGTCGGCGAAACCACGGTAAGGATAGAAGGCATAATTGCCGACCCCGAACTCGATGGGCGCAGAAATCTGCCGCGCATCCAATGCGCGCAGTTTCTCGGCCAGCGTGTGGTGTTCGGGGGTCAAGGGCATAGGTCGCGAACCATCCTTCCCAATTTATAACAATTCTATTGTACTGCTCTTCCGGTGTTTCAAGAAGAGATATTTACAAAGCGGTATCAAATAGCGTAAAAGCGGGCGCATCAGTTCTCGATGAGGAAAAAATGACCCTAGAAATCCGTGAAATCCCCGCTGGCGAAATGGCCATCATCTACACGTTCATCCAGCAGTTGAACAAGGATATGACCGAGGAACGCTTTACCGCTTTGCTGGCGCAGATGCTGGAACGGGGCTATCGCTGCGCAGGCGCGTTCGATGGCGAGGGGAAACTGCTCGGCGTGGCGGGATTCTGGGAGCTGGTGCGCTTCTGGTGCGGCACGCATATCGACATCGACAATGTGGTGACCGACGAATCCTTACGCGGCCAAGGCATCGGCAAGAAGCTCATCCACTGGATTGAGGATTGGGCGCGTGCGCGCGGCCTATCCTTCGCGGTGCTCGATTCCTACGCTCATAACAGCGATTCGCACCGCTTCTACTTCCGCGAAGGCTATATCATCCGCGGTTTCCATTTCACCAAAGACCTTTAACCGCAGCCACAGAAGCTGAAGGGTAACTTTTAGGCTTTCTTCAGGAATTCCGTGCGCAACACGATGCCCTTGATTTTATCGGCATTGCACTCGATTTCGTCTTCTTTGAAGGTCAGGCGGATGTTCTTGATGAGCGTGCCGCGCTTCAGCGTTACCGAAGAACCTTTTACTTTCAGGTCTTTGATGAGGGTGACAGAATCACCGTCTTTCAGCAACGCGCCGTTCGAGTCTTTAACTTCTAAATCGTCCATTCTACTTCTCAATTTATTATCACAGAATTTACTCGCAGGATGGTACTGAAGCTAAGTTTATTCCACCAATACCATTTCTGAAGTTGGCAACAAATGTAAACTCACCTTTAGGTGATGCGATCACTAGTTCTCTATCCAGATTAATCCCATACTTTTCTCCATGGGCACCTGTGATCCATTGATCGTTCTGCAGCCACTCCCGCGCCTTATATTCTGGATCATTCTCAGCAACATACCTTTTAAAAGTCGGAAAATCAGCAGAAGGCGATGGCGTTGTAGCCTTATAAATTATTATCTTATTATTAACGACCCGCTCATCATCAAAAGTTACTCTTAACATCGTATGCTCAGAAGGGTGTTTAGGAGCGCACGCACCAATGGCATACTCCAAGACAGCGCCTTTCGAACAAGTGGGGGGACCAAAGAAGTCTCTGATTTGTTTTTCTTTGAGCCCCGGCACCATAATCGTTTTTGCCAAATCCAACATTTCTTTGCGTTCACATTCCTGAGGATTCGCAGTTATCCACTTTATCCTATCAAACTCGAGACTCTGTGATGGCAAAGGTATTTCCTTTTCTGAGACCAAAAAGAAAACAACCAATGTAATCAAAAAAATTATCAAAAGAGGGAGTAGAGAAGTCTTTTTTTGCATCTTGCGCTCTTATTAATTTGCAGTGCTCGCGGCCGGACTCCCAAATCCCGCCAACGGGATTTGGTATGGATGCGTTCGAGTCAACAGGCCGCCACCACCATACCTCTAGCCAGCTAAAGCTGGCTAGAGGTATGGTGCTCCCCCGCGGACTAAACTCGAACCGCATTGAGTAATTAAAAGGGGTTCGACAAGACTGGGCAGTGCTATTCAAGTCGCCGCCGCTGGAGGGAAAAACCTTTCGGTGGAAACCGCTAGGGTGCTCGCTTTTGCAATAATTTATTATCCACCACTGCATCCGCCAGCGTATGCCGATTCAGTGACTCAATAAAAGCCTTACTTGCATCCGCTAGAAAATGCTTGAGCTTACAGGCACTAACAACAGTACATGTGTTGGTTTCACGATTGAAGCATTCCACCAGATGCATATTCGGCTCCAGTGCCAGAACGAGATCGCCCAAGCGCAGTTCTTGAAGTTTACACGCCAGTCGAATACCGCCGCCTTTACCTTTGCTGCTGGTGATATAACCAAGTTGGGCAAGGCGATGCACTACTTTCACCAGATGGTTTCTGGAGATGGCATAATGCTCGGCTATTTCACGCACGCTGCATAATCTGTCCGGCTGGGAGGCCAGATACATCAGGCTTCGCAAGCCGTAATCGGTAAATTGGGTAAGTTGCATAATCACCTTGTAAATATCTGAGAAGTGATTATAAACATAATATATATTTAATCCACATATTATAGAGGAGATGCCATGTTAGACGAAAAAACCATTGGGATTGTCAAATCCACCGCCCCTGTGCTGGCAGAGCATGGTGAAACGCTAACCAAGCATTTTTACAAGCGGATGTTCTCGCATAATCCAGAAGTTGCGCCGTTCTTCAACCCGGCGCACCAGACTGCGGGCAAACAGCAGCGTGCGTTGGCTGGTGCGATTACAGCCTATGCCGCTAACATCGACAATTTGGAAGTGTTGGGTGGCGCAGTGGAGTTGATTGCCCAAAAGCACGCATCGCTTATGATTAAACCAGAGCATTATCCCATTGTAGGCGAAAACCTACTGGCCTCTATTCGTGAAGTATTAGGAGAAGCGGCAACGGATGAGATTATCAACGCATGGGCTGCGGCTTATGGCTTCCTTGCCGATATTCTAATTGGCCGTGAGAAGCAAATTTATGATGAAAACGCCAAAAAACCAGGTGGTTGGGAAGGATTCAAATCATTCCGCGTAAGCCGTAAGGAAAAAGAAAGCAATAACATTACTTCGTTCTATCTGGTCGCAGCCGATGGTGCGCCACTGCCTACATTCAAGCCGGGACAATATATCACCATTCGGGTCAAAACCCCGGATGGGCAGACCACCATGCGTAATTACAGCCTGTCCGACAAACCGGGGCAGCCGCATTTCCGCATCAGCGTAAAACGTGAGCTACCGCCAGAAGCAAACACGCCAGCTGGTTATGTTTCTAACATGCTGCACGATAAAATCGAATCGGGCGATACGATTGAAATCGCGCCGCCATGCGGGGAGTTCTTCCTCGATGTCACCGAGAAACATGAGCGCCCATTGGTATTGCTTGCCGCTGGCGTGGGCATTACACCAATCATGAGCATTTTGCTTGCGGCGCTGGACGCATTTCCTAAACGTGAAATCATCTTCGTCCATGCGGTCTTGAACGAGAAGGTACAGGCATTCCTTAAAACGGTAGAGGCGCTTGCAGGCGAACATAGCAATCTCAAAGTTTATAACCGCTACAGTGATGCCGGAGAGCGTACAGGCAATGCGAGCACCGGCTTTGTCACGGCGGAGTATATCGAAGGATTATTGCCAGCACGAGATGCGGATTATTATTTCTGCGGACCACAGCCTTTCATGGTATCCATCTACCATGACCTGATCAAATGGGGCATCCCCGCATCGCAAGTACATTTCGAATTCTTCGGACCGCGTCAGGAACTGGAGCGAGCAGCATAAATACCTGCACGGAACTAGAACCGGAACTCTAGGAAAACCGCCGTTATCCAACCCGCAGTTTCTGCTGGGAAATTTGTGCGAACAATAAAAGGGATGCTTTTCAAAAGATGGTGCTCGCGGCCGGACTCGAACCGGCACGCCCGAAAGGACAACAGATTTTAAGTCTGCGGCGTCTACCAATTCCGCCACGCGAGCATTCAGCGCCTTGCGAGCCTGTGTGTGCTTTTCGCACCACGGGGGAAAAACAATCAAGAAAAAGAGTGGGATGTTTTTTTCTGGGTTGTGCTTCGACACAAAACGTGTATGAACTCAATAGACGAATTTTCCTGCGGGCGCAACGCCTTTCCATATAGTTTTTGGCAGCGTGAGGCAGGTCTTTTGGATTGTGAAACCTACACTAAGAGGATCTCTCGTGAATAAGAAACTTTCCCTTGCCCTGGCCGTTCTCGCCACCTCCGCCATCGCTTCCGCCGCTCAGGCTGCGGATCAGGTTCGCTGGCCCAACTGGTATGTCGGCGTTCACGGCGGCATGAACCATCGCGCTGACGGCGATCTGCGCACCACGACCCTCGGCACCTCCGAAGTCAGCAGCGACACCGGCTACATCGCGGGTGCATCCATCGGCTACCTGCCCCCCACCCACGTTCCTTTCTTTAACAACAGCCGTTGGGAACTGGAATTCACCTATCGTTCCAACGATAACGAAGGCGCAGCGGGCGGCGACATCACGTCCCTCAACTATTATGGTAACGTCTTCTACGACTTCAACAACGACTCCGCTTGGACGCCATACGTCGGTGCAGGTCTTGGTTACTCCAACATCGACTTCGACAGCGCAGTCATCTCCGGTGACGACACCGTTCTCGGCTGGCAGCTGCTCGCAGGTGTCGCCTATGAGCCCACCTCGCTCCCCAACACCGCTTGGAGCCTCGGCTACCGTTATCAGACCACCTTCGATGACGCTCGCTTCACCGACACGGTCGCAGCTTCCGTCGGCAAAATCGAAGTCGAGAACCACAGCGTAGAACTGGGCGCACGCTTCCTGTTCTAATCGCCTACAGCTAGTTTAAGCAAAGTGGGGTGCTGAAAAGCACCCCACTTTCTTTGTGACATAAAATATAAGGAATGATCCATGTCCGTCGTCCGTCGCCTTCTCTCCGCCCTGCTCGCCACCGCCACCTTCGCGGGAATCTCCGCCGAAGCGTATGCGCGTAATGATTACAACGACTATTTCCCCAAATGGTATGTCGGCGTGCGCGGCAATGTGAACGGCATGGAAGGCACGGATGTGGGCACGACCCCGCTTCCCGACATGGATTTCGATTTCGGCTTCGGCGCGGGTGGCTCCGTGGGCATCATGATGCCGCGCGCTTTCATCCAGCCCCTTGGCGGCCTGCGCTTCGAAGCGGAATATGGCCGCTACTGGCAGCATGTGAATAACGAACGCCCTGCGCTCATCCCACCTGCCATCGTGCTTTCCAGCGGCGACCGTGATTATGACGTGACCACCTATATGCTCAATGCCTATTACCACATACCCCTCGGCACACGCCTGACGCCTTACATCGGTGGCGGCTTCGGCAAGGCGGAAGTCACGCTGGAACAAGACCCTGTCGCCCTCGCACCGGGTGACAACAAGGACACCGTGAACGCATGGCAGGCCATGGCGGGCTTCTCCTTCTCGGATGGCCCCGATTCCCTCACCGAATGGCGCGTGGGTTATCGCTTCCTCAAGCCGGACCAGCCCGATTTCGACGATGGTTTCGGCGGTCGCACCATCATCGACACGACCATCCACAGCGTCGAGCTGGGCTTGAACTTCAAGTTCTAAGGCTTAAATCAGTCTTCTGAGATGACTTCGATGCCCTTGCCGAGCACCATTTCGCGCACATCCGCATAAGCGGAATCCAGCGCGGTGTGGTCGTTCGAGCGGAGGACAAGGCTCGTGCCGAAACGGCTTTCCTTCATCAGCGGATAGCTGCCGATGTCCACCTGCGGCCATTTATCCTGAATGGCGGAAAGCGCGGCGGCGATTTCCCCCTCAAGCATGAATCCGGTGATGCTGCGCGTGCGGATGGCTGGCCCACCGTTCAATTCGTGTTTCATGCTGTCGAACATGGATTGCATGACTCGCGGGATGCCAGCGAAGACATAGACATTCTCAATGCGGAAACCGGGCGCGACGCTGACCGGATTCTCCACCAGCACTGCGCCTTTGGGCACATGTGCCATGCGCAGGCGCGCTTCATTCAAATCATCTCCATAATGCCGCTGGAAATCGGCATGGGCTTTGGGGTGCAGGTGCAGTTCCGTGCCGAAAGCGACGGCGATGGAAGCGGCGGTGATGTCGTCATGCGTGGGGCCGATGCCGCCCGTTGTGAAGACATAATCCACCTTCGCGCGCAGGGCGTTCACTGCATTCACGATCTCCTCCTCCACATCCGACACGACCCGCGCTTCGACAACGCGGATACCCAGCCCTGCGAGCTGCTCGCCAAGATACGGCAGATTCGCGTCTTTGGTGCGTCCGGAGAGGATTTCATTGCCGATGATGAGAACGGCTGCGGTGGGGGTCTTGCTGCTCATAATGCTTTCCGTGGTGAGGCGTTTTGCCCTATAGTGACGGAAAATCCCACCCAGACGCAATAGCATTTATCATGATTCTCCCTCCCCTAACGCGCGGCAAACTCATCAAACGGTACAAACGCTTCCTCATGGATGCGACGCTGGAAAGCGGCGAAATGGTCACCGCCCATTCCGTCAACACGGGCAGCATGCATGGCGTGCTGGATGAAGGAAACGGCGTATGGATGAGCCGCTCCGATAATCCCGCACGCAAACTCGCTTACACATGGGAATTGGTGGAAGCACAGGGGACACTGATGGGCATCAACACCTCCTTCGCCAATAAACTGGCGGTGGAAGCCATCCGCAATGGCGCAATCCCTGAACTGGCGGGCTATGAAACGCTGCGCACGGAAGTGAAATATGGCACCAATTCCCGCATCGATATCCTGCTGGAATCGGCAGGAAAACCGCCCTGTTATGTGGAGGTGAAGAATGCCCATATGAAGCGTGGCACACGGGCGGAATTCCCCGATGCGGTGACGGCGCGCGGCGCGAAGCACATGGAGGAGCTGGGTATACTCGCGGCGCAAGGCATCCGCGCGGTGGTGTTGTTCGTGGTGCAGCGGGACGACTGCGATGGCTTCTCCCTCGCCGCAGACATCGACCCCGCTTATGCCGATGCGGTGAAACGCGCTCTGACAAAGGGAGTTGAAGCCATGGCCTATTGCTGCTATGTTGCACCGGACGAAATCAGAATACACCGGAAACTGCCCATTTTCTGGGCTTAAACGACAAGGCGAGACATGAACCTCTCCAGCAGCGACGACGATTTGGACGAACTGGCGGAACTGGATTCCCGCCCCATCACCCTCCACAAACCTGCCGATTTCGAAGGCATGCGCAAGGCTGGAAAGCTCTGCGCCGAAGTGCTGGATATGATGGCGGAGCATGTGGACGTCGGCGTGACCACGGAAACGCTCAACAC
>VGDC01000034.1 GCA_016869895.1 Alphaproteobacteria bacterium | reverse complement strand
ACCGAGCTGGGCGATGGCGTGGTCGATTTGCAGCATTTCATGGTCGCCGGATTGCAGCGTGAATTGAAGACGTTGAAAGGCACCTACGACGAAATCGTCAGCTTCTGCCGCGATAACCAATCCACCCAAGCGCAGGTACATGGCGCGGTCATCAGCTTGATTGGCACCCGCGACCTCGAACAGCTTCTGCAGGTGCTTACCGTGGATATGGTCAGCCTCTTCGACCTTGACGTGGTGCGGCTGGCGATGGAAACGGAACACGTCGATTATTACGACACGTCCTATCCAGACGCGCATTATTCCGGCATCGCCTTCATCGATCACGGCACGGTGGATGCCTGCCTCGGTACCGACCAGCACATCCTGCTTTGTGAAGACACCGAAGCCAATCCGCCGCAAGGGTTCGACGAAATCTTCGCCGATTGTACCGCGCTGGTGAAATCCTGCGTCATCCTGCGTCTGCATCTGGAGACGATGCAGCGCGATGTGGTGCTGGCGCTTGGCGTGCGCCACAAAGGCCGCTTCCATCCCCATCAGGGCGTGGATATGCTCACCTTCCTTGCCCGCATCGTCGAGCAGCGGCTGGATTACGCCCTCATCGACATCGATCCGGAGGCCTTCGCATAACCGCGCTGGCGAAAGCGACCGAGGCTTGGCTCGGCTGGCTGCGCGGGGTGCGCCGTGTCTCTGAGCATACACTCGAAGCCTACGGGCATGACCTCCGCCAATTTATTTCTTATCTGCAAAGCAAGAACGATCAGGAACTCTTCCTCTCTCACCTTGCCGCACTGACCCACACCGAGCTGCGCGGCTGGCTGGCGGGGCGTTTGCGTGATGGCCTGACGCCCACCTCCACGGCGCGCGCCGTTTCTTCCCTGCATAATTTCGCGAAATTCGCCCATAAGGAATACGGCGTGGAATGCGCCGCGATACTCGCCTTGCGCGCCCCGAAGGTGAAGAAACCGCTACCCAAAGCCCTGACCATGGAGGATTCGCTGAAGGCGGTCGACAGCATCGAGCTTCTCCACCCCGAACCATGGGTCGCCAAGCGCGACTGGGCATTGCTGACGTTGTTATATGGCTGCGGATTGCGCATCAGCGAAGCCTTGGCGCTCACCAACCGTGATGTTTCCCGCGCCAAGGATGGGCTGAAGATTCGCGGCAAAGGGCGCAAGGAACGCATCGTGCCCGTCCTGCCGGAGGTGATAGACGCCTTGCGCGATTACCAGCGCGCCTGCCCCCTGCTGCGTGGTGCGGAGGACAGCGACACGCCGCTGTTCCTCGGGCTGCGCGGCAAAGCCCTTGCCCCCGCCGTGTTCCAACGGCAAATCCAATCCTTGCGCGGGTATCTGGGCTTGCCCGATTCCGTCACCCCCCATGCTTTCCGCCACAGCTTCGCCACCCATCTATTGGCGGGTGGTGGCGACCTGCGCGCCATCCAGGAACTGCTCGGCCACGAAAGCCTCACCACCACGCAACGCTATACCCATGTGGACGCGGCACGGCTGATGGAGGCGTACCGCAATGCCCACCCCAAGGGGAAAACCTAGACAGGTCAAACAACCTCCGCTATAGATTCTTCCGTGTAACATCCTTCAAAACAACAGGTTCTTCCCATGAACGCCACCGCATACCGCCAGCCAGCCGCCCCTAAAGCCAAGAACACGGCGCTTATCGTGCTCATCGCCATCCTCGTCATCGTGGTGGCGGTGTACACCGGAATCTGGCTGGTGTTGAAGAACCGCACCGAGAACGCGCTGGCGAAGATCCAGCCGCAACTGCCCATCGATTTCACCTATACCGTCGGCGGCTATCCTTTCCACCACACGGTCACGCTCCATGACCTGACCATCCCCATCAACGCGCAGGAAGCGGCGATTTACCAGAGCTTCGGCTTCACCCCCGCGCGCACCGAAGGCGTGCAGCTTCGCGCCAAGGGCGATACGGTGTTCTCCATGAACCTCTTCGGCAGCTCCGCTGTGGTCAAACTGCCGCAGGAATTCACCGACGAATCCGGCAAAGAACCCGTGCATTACACCTTCGATTCCCCTGCCAAAATCGAACTGGGCTATAGCACCCCGAACGCCGCCATCTTCGCCAATATGTTGACCGGCGCGCCCACCCCGCAGGGCAAGGAACTCATCAGCCGTTTCCGCTCGCTCTCCTATAAAGACACCGGCGCGAAAATGGCCAAGGCCGATGGCACGGTGCTGGCGGAATGGAAGAACTATTCCTTCGAGATTCAGGGTAAGCCCGTCGGCGCGGATTTGGAAGCGACCCTCTCCTTCGGTGTCGAAGACCTCGCCACCTCCAGCGGCTACTATGCCTTCTATCTGAACAATCTGGGCGAGTTCAGCGGCGCAGCCGTGCTGTTCCGCGACTTCGCATCCTACATCGCCGATTACCCCTATTACGAACTGCCCGTATCCGCGAATCTCGACCTTTACGCCAAAGTGCCGATGGATATGGACAAGGACAAACCCTTCCAGGGACAATTCGCCCTCACGCGCCTTTCCGTGCATGATAAGAACGGCGAAAGCATCCAGAGCGGTAACCTCACGGTGAACCGCACTGAAGGCGCTCTTGCGGAGGCTTACGGTGATTTCACCTGGAAAGCCCAGAACTTCCCCCACAGCTTGTCTCGCTATGCCGGTCTGGTGGGCAGCCTCTTGCAGATGGCCGATGCCCGCCGCACGGAAATCGCCGCCCTATCCGGAAAGCCTGTGAACCTGCCGCCTGCGCAGGATTCCATGGCGCTGGTGGCTGTGGTGGAGAAGCAGATCAAAGAATTCCTGATTGGTCTTGGCGCGCTGAAAGACAACGACCTCTTCCTGACCATCGAGAAGAAACAGGGCGGCGCGCTGACGGTGAACGGCAAATCGGAAGCGGAAGTGCAGCAGCTCTTCCAGCAGCATGCTTCCCCTGCCTTGCAGGTGTTTGGCGCGATGCAGCAACAGCCGCGATAAGAAATCTCAGCCTTTAGTGTTGATCATCTGGGTGTAGATCGTCTCGACCAGTTCGGACGGGCGCACACGACCGCGCGTCACCGCCGCTTTGCCCGCCTCCAGCTGCTTCTCCGTCGGCTTCTTCGGGGTGATGGTGAAGCCTTCTTTTACCAAGGCCGCCAGCACCGCTTTCGCCTGTTTGTTGTAATTCTCGAAGAAATAGCTGCTATCGGCCTTTTGGATGGCCTCGGCGATGATGTTTTCGATATTCCCACTCACAGCAGCAGTTCCAGATTGCCGCCGATGGCCGCGGTGTTGACCGTTAGCGTGCGTTCGGTGACGAAGCGCAGCAGATAGTGTGGGCCACCCGCTTTCGGGCCGGTGCCGGACAGGCCTTCACCGCCGAAGGGCTGCACGCCCACCGTCGCGCCGATCATGCTGCGGTTCACATAGATATTCCCCGCTTCGATACGGCTGGTGACCTGCTGGATGGTGCTGTCGATGCGGCTCTGCATCCCGAAGGTCAAGCCATATCCCGTGCTGTTGACGTCATCCACCACTCTGTCGAGCGCGTTCGCGGCGAAGCGAATGATGTGCAATACAGGGCCGAAGACCTCGCCTTTCAACTGTTTTATGGATTCGATTTCATAGGCCACGGGGTTGAGGTAATACCCGTTCGCGCCATTGGCGATGCGCACTTCACCGATTTTCGTGCCGATGGAATCGAGATGGGAAACGTGTTCTTTCAAGCGACCCAGCGCAGCAGCGTCGATGACTGGGCCGATGTCCATCCGCAAATCGGAAGGATTGCCCACTGTGAACTGCTCCATCGCGCCTTTAAGCAGCGCAATGAACTTATCGGCGATGTCCTCTTGCAGATACAACACGCGCAGGGCGGAGCAACGCTGCCCTGCCGAGCCGAAGGCCGAGAGGAACACGTCATCCGCCGCTTGTTCCAGCAGCGCGGAGCTGTCGATGACCATGCAGTTCTGGCCGCCCGTCTCCGCGATAAGCGGCACGATGGCACCATCCTTCGCGGCCAAGGTGCGGTTGATATGCCGTGCGGTGGCCGTGGAGCCCGTGAAGACCACTCCGGCGGTGTGGGGGTGCTTCACCAGCGCTTCACCCACTTCCTTGCCGCTGCCGGGCAGAAGCTGGATGACATCATGGGGCACACCCGCCTCGTGCAGCAGGTTCACCGCCAATGCCGCCACCAGTGGTGTCTGGTCAGCAGGTTTGGCGACCACGGTATTGCCCGTGGCCAGTGCCGCCGCGATCTGGCCGAGGAAGATGGCCAGCGGGAAGTTCCATGGGCTGATGCAGACGAACACGCCGCGTCCCGCAAGCTGGATGGTATTGCGCTCACCCGTCGGGCCCGTCAAACGCGTGGTGACCATGTGGGCGCGCGCTTCGGCGGCATAGTAACGGCAGAAATCCGCCGCTTCGCGCACTTCGGCCACGGCATCATAGAAGGTCTTACCCGCTTCACGCATGAGAAGTGCGACCAGTTCGCCACGGTTCTCTTCCAGCACATCGGCGGCCTTTTCCAGCGCAGCGGCGCGGGTGTCCACACTTTCAGCGTTCCATCCCTTGAAGGCCTGATGGGCGGATTCCATCGCCAGCGACACATGCGCGGCGGAAGCTTCTTCCACCACGCCGACTTTGCGGGAGAGATCGGCGGGTTGGAACAATTCCTTGCGTGCGGAGGGCGCAGCAGAACCGGAAATCATCGGCTTGGCGAGCCATGCGGTGGCGGAATACCGCTCCAGCTCCGCTTCCCAGCCGAGCTTTTCGGGGCGATAGCCCAGCTCTACCCCGCCGGAGTTCTTGCGCGCATCACCATACAAATCCACGGGCAGGGGAATGCGCGGGTTCGGTTTGCCATGGGTCAGGCGCGTCTTGGCGATGGGGTCTTCCAGCACTTCGGGGATGGGCTTGCGTTTATCCATCAGCAGGTTCACGAACGACGTGTTCGCGCCATTCTCCAGCAATCGGCGGATGAGATAGGCCAGCAGATCCTCATGTTTACCCACGGGGGCATAGATGCGCACGGGCACGGTGTCTATCACCTGTGAATGCAGCTTCTCGCCCATGCCGTGCAGACGCTGGAACTCGAAGGGGCGACCCGCCGCGAGTTGCACAATGCTGGCGACCGTCAGGGCGTTATGCGTGGCGAACTGGGGGAAGAACGCGTCATAATTCTCGAAAATGCGCGCTGCGCAAGCGAGATAGGACACATCCGTATGTTCCTTACGGGTAAAGACGGGATAGCCAGGCAGGCCGTTCACCTGCGCGTATTTGATTTCCGAATCCCAATACGCCCCTTTCACGAGACGCAGCGGCAAGCGTTTACCCGCCGCTTTCGCCAGTGCCGCCAACGTGCCGACGACCGTGTAGGCGCGTTTCTGATAGGCCTGCAGCACATAACCCAAGCCGTTGTAGCCCTTCAAATCAGGGTCGTTCAGCAGTGCCGCGAAGACCGCAAGGCCGATGTCCAGCCGGTTCGCCTCTTCCGCATCCACGGAGATGGTGATGCCCTGTTCCTTCGCCTTCACCACAAGCGTCTTCAGGCGCGGAAGCAACTCCGCCACCAAGCGCTCTTCCTGTAGCAAGCTGTAGCGCGGGTGGAGGCCGGAAAGCTTCACGGAAATGCCGCGCATATCATGGGGATTGTCGGTCTTCGGTGCGCCTTTGCCCACCACGTCGATGGCATGGAGATACGCGTTATAGTAATGATCGGCCTGTTGCTGGTTGCGCGCGCCTTCGCCAAGGATGTCGTAGGAGAAGCGGTAGCCCTTCTTCTCCAGCGATGCAGCGCGGGAGGTCGCATCGTCGATGTCTTCGCCCATCACGAACTGCGTGCCGATGATATGCATGGCGCGTTTCAGCGATTCGCGGATAACCGGCTCCCCGCATTTGCTGACCAGATTCTTGATGATGCCCGTGGTCTTCTGCCCTGCCATGCCACCCATGTTGACGACCTTGCCCGTCAGCATCAGCCCCCAGCTGGAGGCATTGACGAAGAGCGAATCGCTCTGCCCCATGTGCTTTTCCCAATCCGCACCGTTGAAGGTGTCCTGAATCAGGCGGTCGGCGGTCTTGGAATCGGGAATGCGCAGCAGCGCCTCGGCAAGGCACATCACCGCCACGCCTTCTTTGTTGTTCAGGCCGTATTCGTGGAGGAAGGCCTCGACCCCGCTGCCCGAACCCGCATCGCGCATGGTGATGACCAAATCCTGCGCATGGGTCTGGATTTGCGTGTGCAATGCCTCGAAGGGTTTCACCGCGCCGAGCAGCGCGTCCAGCACCGCCGTTTCATCGGCCAGCCCCGCTCCCGTCTCTAGCGGTACGGTCGTGTTGAAAAGGCTGGAATCGGCAGGTGCGGCGCGCTGGGTGGATGGCATGATTTCAAATCCTGAAAAGGGCGAAGTGATTGCCCGCCATTTTCAGGGATTTTCAGGGTATTTCAAGGGAAATCGGGCGGTGCGCCGCAGCAATCTTATGCGCAAAATGCAAAGCGTTCTTGCTTTTGTCAGGCGTTAGGCATCCAAGGCGAGCCGCGCGGAGTGTATACGCGATACATGAGCACGGCGAGTTCGAAGGATAACGCCACGGATGGCAAAATGAAGAATGCTTAGACGGAGAGAGACTGGTGCTGCGCCTGCTCACGCTGCTGGGTAACCGCCTGCACATGGGACACGGGAGCCGCCTCTTTCGCGCCGCCGACCTTGGTCAGCCATGGGCTTTGTTCGGCCTCGGCCACTTTCGCGCGCAGCTGCTCGGCCAGTTCTTTCGGCTCGAACTTGATGCCGCGCTGTTCCGCCATGAATGCCGACATCTTGTCGATCAACTCGTTGCGCGCCTCTTCGGGCTGCGCCGCGATGACCGCAGCGGAAGCCGCCACCAGCTCGGCGTTCACGTCTTTCTTGTTGCCGCCACCGCCGCCGTGGCCATGACCACCGCCGCCGTCTTTGGAGGAGATGGACAGCAAGGCGTTCGCCAGCATATAGGTCGCGGAAGCGGCAAGGTTCACTTTCCATGCGCCGCCGAACTTACCGGCCTGACCGACACGGTCGCGCACTTCACCGAAGGATTCGCGGCCTTCCGCGGTGTTCAGGTCGTGCTTATGCAGGTCACCGAAATCTTTCTTGGTCATCTTCTTCTGCAACAGCGCGCGATGCTCTGCCGCTTCGGGAGAATCCGTCGTGCCCGCTTCGATATGGGGCAGATATGCCGCCAGCGCAGGGTTGGTCTTGCGCTCGTCGAGCGAACCCTTCATGGATGCGACGTTATTGGCGATGGCCAGATAACCGCCGAAGCGCAAAGGCTTCTCCTGCACCCAATCGGTGAATTTCTTGACGGGCGAGAACAACGTGCCGACGACGCCTTTCGCCTCTTCGACCACGGGCTGTTTCCACACATCCTTGACGGGGGAATGCTCGCCGATGCGCTGGCCGATCTGCTCGACGGCTTCGGGAACGATCTTGTTCTTGCCTTTTTCCGGCACCAGCGCGGCGGTGGCCATACCCGTCAGGATAAGCGCGCCAGCGGCCAGTTTCATGGGGTTCTTCTGCTCTTTACCCGCCAGAATACCCTGATAACCGGCATAGGCGTTGATGGCGGTAAACACTTCGGTCGGATGGTGCGACAGGAACTCGTCCACCTTCTGCACGAAACCGCCCGGCTTGGTCAGTTCCTTCACAGAAGTGTGCTTCAACTCCGGCACCTCGATGCCTTCTTTGTTGAACTGCAACAGCATCTTGTCATACAACCCGCTGAAGGCTTTGTCGCCATCCTGCGCGCCGTATTTCATCATCACCAGACTGGCGGAGGTGAAGGCCGCAGCCTGCGCCACCTCGTTGTAATCCTTACGCATCACTCCGGCAGCGGCCAGAATCGCATCGCCGACGAAATACGTCCAACCGGAAGCGACCGCGCTTTTCTCTCGGATGACGGCCAGCGGGTTCAGCTTTTCTTTCACCTTGGGGGTGGCCTGCTCCTGACGGGCGGCTTTCTGCACGAAGCTGTTCTCTTCCAGCGCGGAAGCGACTTCCTTCTCGTTCTGGAAACCGGAGACACGCAGCACGAATTTATCGTCGATCTTATCGGGAACGACCGTCATGCCCAGCGAACGCAGCATATCGGGGATGGCAGCAAGCTCGCCCTTCTCTGAACCAGAGGCGGCATAAATCACGGCATCTTTCGCTTTACCGTGGGGGGTCTCGACTTTCTCAATCGGGGAGTCGCCTCCCCATGTGTAAACCGTCATATAAAAAGACCTGATGCGAGCTTCTAAGAGAGTCAGAATAACAACTCTCTATGACAGTATCATGACACAAATCGGGAATTTTAGAAAATTTATTCACAGACGGCGATTGCGCTGTGGAAAACGCCTAGCGCGACGGGAAGCCGCCTTCGGGCTGGCGGCGTTGCTGGCTCAGCTTATCGGCGAAGCGGCTATCCGCCGGGGGGAAGGGAATATCGGCACAGCCGGGAACGGTGCGGCGCACCTCGTTCACCATCTCCGCCAGCACATCCTTCACTTCCTCGCGATGCAGGGAATGCACCCGCAGCTTACCAGGATAACGGTTTCCCGCCTCTCTTCCGGCCTCTTCCATCTCGCGCAGCGCGCCTCGGTCGTTGCTCACGAAAAGGCCGACCACGCGCTGCCCCGCTTCCGGTTCAGGGCGGTTGCGGGTGAATTCGGCCATGGCGCGTTCGCCCGAATCGGCACGCTCCGCCACATAGGCACGGAATTCATCGCTCTGGCGGAATTTATGGTGGCGGTCGTGGAACGGGGTCTGTCGGTCGAACAGCGTCTGCAACAGGTTATCGTCGATATCCGAAGGCTTGTTGATTCCCTGCGCGTTGAACAGTGCGGCGTTCTCGCCGCGATCACCGATGGTGAAGACCGTCTTGCGTAAGGCTTCCTTATATTTCGATTCGACCTCACCGGGTGCGTCCACGCGGTATTTACCGGATTGGATTTCATAGCCGATTTCCTGATGCCGCTCCGGCCACAGGGTCACATCCTTGGGGGCTTGTGCCAGCGAGAGGAATCCGGTCTTCTCATGGAAAATCTGGGTCGGCTCACGCTGGATGACTTCCGCATCCCATCCGGTGCGCGCCTTCACTTCGCCGAAGAACTCGCGGGTCTGGCGCAACACATCGCGCATCTCATGGCTGAATGCGCCGGAATCCAGCGTGATTTCCAGCCGGAAGGGCGGCGGTGCGTCATTCAGGAAATGGTTGAGATAGCTCATGCTCTAACGCCCCACCTGCGAACCATGGGACTTCTGCGCACCCGCGACCACCGAAGCGAAACGCTCCACCTCGGCATCCGGCCTTTCGGCGGAGCGGAAAGAGCGTGGCTCAGGAGCCAATTCACGCAAGGATGACCGCAAATTGCGGGTCTGCGGATATTCCTGTTCGATGGAGCGGATGACCGCCCGCAACATTTGGGTGAATTGGCGCGGATTGGTCACGAAAGTGTCCAGCTTGCCATCGTCTTGCTTCTCCTGACCTTTACGGGCGGTGGCCATGCTTTCGTTGGCGTAATTGTCCTTACCCACGAAAACGAACGCCGTGCGCTCGCCTTCCGGCGGCAGCGGGTGGTTCTTCAGGAAGGTGATGGCAGTCTCCTCGCCCTGATTGAAGCGCACCTCATGATACCGCTCGAACTCGGCTTTGAAGGGCTTTTCCTGACGATACTTAGAGGTCACGGGCAGTTGCATCATGTGCTCGCGGAACAGCCCCTGCAACCGCTCATCGCCGATGTCGTCCGGCTTGGAGATGCCCTCGCGCTTCAGCAACCCCGGCTCTTTATCTTCCTGAATCATATAGACCATTTTGCGAAGCGCGGCGTAATACACCTCTTCCCCGTGGATGGGCGGCTCGACGTGGTAAAGCCCGCTTTCCAGATTCTCGCGCAGGAAATCCGGCTTGATGGGGATGCCCGCTTTCTTGGCCAGTTCCGGTGTGAAGGTGTTGGTCTTCTCGTGGAAAATCTGCGCCGTGTCGCGCTGGGTCACTTCATAATCCACACCCGTCACACGCTTGACCTTCTGCAGGTAAGAGCGGAACTCCTTCAGCGCGCGGGTGACTTTATCACCGCCTCGGGTCGCGTCATCACGGGAAGTGTCCGACACACCATCGTCCAGCTCATCGCGCAACCCGCGGAACTGGTCGTCCAACACGCGGCTATTCGCGTTGGTGTCGATCATCACTTCGATGTTCACTTTACCCGGCAAATCACTCACCCTTTTTCTTCAACAAATCCGCGAATCGGCGTGTCTCCGCCTTGTTTTCGCGTGTATCCTGCTCGTCGGACGGCAGCACAATGTCATGTTCGCGCAACGCGTCGTGCAGTTCTTCTATGTCCATCAGCACCAGCTTCTTG
>VGDC01000033.1 GCA_016869895.1 Alphaproteobacteria bacterium | reverse complement strand
TGTCGTTCCATTCCATGGCGACATCGAGAAAGATGGCATCTCCGTCGATGTCGCCATGGAATGGAACGACAGCTATCACGAAAACGTCCTCTGTTTCACCAACAACATCCGCCAGCGTGACGGCGGAACGCATCTGGTCGGTTTCCGCGCTGCGCTCACCCGCGCTATCAACAATTATGCCGCAGAATTCAACCTGCTGAAAAAAGAGAAAGTGCAGCTGACCGGCGAAGACATCCGCGAGGGTCTCACCTGCGTGCTTTCCGTGAAAGTGCCCGACCCGAAATTCTCCTCGCAGACCAAGGACAAGCTGGTTTCCTCTGAGGTTCGCCCTGTGGTGGAAAGCCTTGTTTATGACGCGCTGAACCAGTGGCTGGAAGAACATCCGCAGGAAGGCCGCGCCATCGTCAGCAAAGTGGCGGAAGCCGCCGCAGCCCGCGAAGCCGCCCGCAAGGCGCGTGAACTCACCCGCCGTAAATCGGTGCTGGAATTCTCCAGCCTGCCTGGAAAACTGGCGGATTGTCAGGAGCGTGACCCCTCTAAAAGCGAATTGTTTATCGTCGAGGGTGACTCGGCAGGTGGCTCCGCGAAGCAGGGGCGCAGCCGTAACTTCCAAGCGATTCTGCCGCTGAAGGGTAAGATCCTGAACGTCGAGCGCGCACGCTTCGACCGCATGCTCTCCTCGCAGGAGATCGGCACACTCATCACCGCCATCGGCACGAGCATCGGCAAGGATGAATTCAACATCGAAAAAGCCCGCTACCACAAAATCGTCATCATGACCGATGCTGACGTGGACGGCGCGCATATCCGCACCTTGCTGCTCACTTTCTTCTATCGCCAGATGCCGGAGCTCATCGCCCGTGGCTATCTCTACATCGCCCAGCCGCCGCTCTACAAGCTGCGTCGCGGTAGCCATGAGATTTATCTGAAAGACGAGAAGGCGCTGGAAGACCATCTGCTTTCCTCCATCCTCGAAGATGGTGTTTTGACGCTGAAAAGCGGCAAGAAACTGGAAGGCGATGCGCTGAACGAACTGCTCCAGAAACTGCGCAAGCTGCATCCTTCCTTGCTGGCGCTCAGCCAGCGTCTGCCGCTGAAAGTGGTGGAAGAGGCGGCGCTTTCCGGCTTGTATGACCCAGCCTTGTTGAGCGATTCCGCCGCTGCGCTGAAAGCCGCTGCGGGTATGACCGAACGTCTGCGTAAATCCGTGCTGGATGGCTCGCAGTGGAGTGTCGTGTTCCAAGCGGATGCGCGTCGTTTCGTGGTCACGAAGCTGCTGCGCGGCGTCGAAGACCAGTATATCATCGATGAGAAAGCCTTGCAGAGCCGCGATGCGGTGAACGTCAATGGTCTCTCCAAAGAACTCGCCAGCCTGTTCGACGGTGCGGCGACCTTCACCCGCAAAGCCAGTGAACTGACGGTGCAGACCCCCGGTCAGCTTTACGAAGGGGTGATGGATCTGGGGCGCAAAGGTGTCACCATCAACCGATTCAAAGGTTTGGGTGAGATGAACCCCGAGCAGCTTTGGGAAACCACGCTCGATCCGAAAGTGCGCACCTTGCTTCAGGTGAAGATCGAGCACGCCGAAGAGGCCGACCTCATCTTCTCCACGCTGATGGGCGATGTGGTGGAGCCGCGCCGCGACTTCATCCAGTCCAACGCGCTGAAAGTGGTCAATCTCGACGCGTAACCATGCAGCGGGAAGGGGTGCCTGATGGTTTTCTTCATCCAGCTTGCGGTGTTCGCGGCCGTTTACTTTTTCAATCTCCGCCGATTCTCGCCGCGTGGGCTGAAACCACTCGCCTCAAACCCGCGCTATGTGCAACGCATCGATACCAATAAGGGGCGCACTACGGCGCGTTACATCGGTGTGGCGGAAGGTGGCGGGTTTCCTTTCATGATCGTGCGCGAGAAATGGTATCACCGTTTCTTAAAAAAGCTGGGTATCGCCCATGAAATTCAGCTGGGCGACAAAGAGCTTGACGAGCAGTTCTTCTTTATCACCGATCACAGCCAGCATTTGGCGCAGGCAATGCGTTCCGAAGTGCTGCAGAATGCATTGCGGACGGTCTTCGTGGTGGCAAAGCAATTCAATTCGGATAAAGGCAGGGGCTGGTGTTCCCTGAAGAATTCTGCGCTCTCCATGAGTGATCCGTTACTGGCGCGGCACTGGCAAGCGGTGGAAGTCATCCAGAAAGAAATGGCTAAAGTCTCTGTGCCGCAGAATCCTAACCGTAGACTGTTGAGGACGCTGGCTCTATTCTTTCTGGCAGCCCATGCGGCTTTTTTCGTCACTGCCATGATGGGGTTTGTCCCCACTTTCTTTGAGCAAGTGGAGATCACCCAGAGGATGCAGTGGGCGGTCACGTCAGCCGCCGTCGCAGCCATTGTTTTGGCTGGCTGGTTCGTGCTTATCCTGCATTTCTTCCGCAACAGTTCGTGGAGCGCGCTGGTTATCGTAGATTTTGCGTTATTCGGTGTGTTGGGGATCGCCGTGTGCAGCGTCTATATGGTGCGGGAATATAACGTGCATTTCGATTCACAGCCCGAAGCGGTAGTGGCGCAACCCGTCACAGGAAAATTCTGCAAGGTGACATGCGGAAGCGGCAAGCGCAAGACCACCTATTCTCTCGATTCGCGCCAGTGTGATGATGCGGCACAAGGTTTGAATGTGCCGCTTCCATATTCCCGCTGTTCCTCTTCCCGCAGCTACAAATTCTCTCTAAAGGTGCGCCATTGGCGGGAAAGCCAGAAAGCTTACGATTTCCGCGTGAATCGTGATATTTACCGGAACACCAAATATTCTCATACCGCGTTGATTCCCGTCCACGGCGGTGCATTGGATATTGAATGGGTCGATACGGATGCCATCGCCATCGAAAATCGATAGAAATCGCTTGAAAATCTGCATGAAAAATGCAAAAACCGCTTGACCTTGCAAGTACATGCGGGTAGAAACCTAGCCTCATATTCGTTTTAAGCTATATCAAAAGGTAGAATAATCATGGCTCGTCGTTGCGCGCTCACCGGTGTTGGCGTTATGTCCGGTAACAACGTTTCCCACGCGAACAACCGCACCCGTCGTCGTTTCCTGCCGAACGTCCAGCACGTTTCCCTGCAGAGCGAAGCACTGGGCAACCCCGTTTCCCTGAAAGTCACCGCTGCGACCCTGCGCACCGTTGAACACAATGGTGGCCTCGATGCATACCTGCTCGGCACCTCCAACCTGAAGCTGACCACTGAAGCGCGCGCCATCAAGCGCCGCATCCAGAAGGCTCTGAAGGCGAAAGAAGCCAAAGCGGCTTAATCCTTTCGGATTCGTATTCAAAAAAGCCGGCTCGAAAGAGTCGGCTTTTTTGTTGCGCTGCAATCGCGAAATGAGCACGATTCTGCGCTTTTCACAAAAGTGTCACTTCATATTCCTGCCGTTTCCCGCCACAATGCAACTAGCGCATTTTCAGCCTTGGAGCATACATGGCCAGCAAACACAATACCTTCGCCAAAGTCGCCGAAACCCTAAAAGACCTTCCTGTCGCCTCACAAGTGGCCGACGTGGTCGATTCGGTGCAGGGCGGGAACGTCACCATCCTCACGGCTGAAACCGGTTCCGGCAAGACCTTGCTGGGCAATGCCATGCTCGCCGATGCATCGGATGATCAGGTGGTCGTGCTGGTTCCCCGCCGTTTCCTCGCCATCAATGCCGCCGAGACGGTCGCAGGCATCGCAGGACTTGAAGTCGGCAAGGAAGTCGGCTTCGCAGTCGGCCGCCAAGCGGGCGATGAATCCAAATTCGAGGATAACACCAAGCTGCTTTTCGTGACCTATGGTTACGCCCTCAGCTCCGGCCTCATCAACACCGCCAAGACCATCGTGGCCGATGAAGTCCATGAAGCGGGTGTGGACACGTCCATAGCGCGCGCAGTGCTGCATAAACGCCTTGAGACCGAGACCGACCTGAAGGTGATGGAGATGAGCGCGACCGTGAACGCGCAGGAGCAGGCGGGTTACTACGACGATGTGGCGAAGACCGCCATTTTCCATGCGGAAGGCAAAGCCTATCCTTGTGAGACGCAGCACGTCGTCCCGCAAGAAGAGAAGACCCTTGAGCATGTGGCTATCGACCTGATTCAGGGCAAGCACCCGTTGGAAGCGACCGAGAAGAAAGCCCGTGAGGGCATCGCCATCTTCCGCCCCGGCGTGAAGGAAATCGAGAAGACCGTCGAAGACCTGCAGAAGGTCGTGCATGAGCGCGGATTGAAGAACGTCGAAATCGCTTCCATTTTCGGTGATATGGATATGGAAGACCGCGCCAAGGCCGTCGCGCCACCGGCAGAAGGCAATGTGAAAATCCTCGTGGGCACGAACGTCATCGAATCCGGCGTGAACATCCCCTGGCTTGATACCGGCATTTCCGATGGCAAGACCAAAGTGCCTTACCACCGCCCCACAGGTGCAAGCGCCCTGGTGCTGGAGGATTTGCCTCGCTGGCGCATCGTTCAGCAAGAAGGCCGCGTGAAGCGTTTTCAGGATGGTGTGTTCATCCTCCACTCCGATAAGGATATGGAAAGCCGCCGCGAACAGCAGCCGCCGGAACTTTCGCGCGTCTCTCCGATGGGCTTGCTGATGCATACGGCGAATATGAATCTCGACCCTGAAGAGCTGAAATTCGATGCGCGAATCGATAAGAACGCGTTGTCTAAGGCGAAGAGCGACTTGTTCCGCTTGGAGCTGTTGAATGAAGATTTGACGCTGACCGAGAAGGGCAAATTCGCCGTGAACCTGCCGGTCGGTGCGGAAGCGGGCGCGATGCTGCACGCTGCACTGAAAAAACCTGACATCCTGCCCGATGCTATCGAGTTGGCGGCGGTGATGGAAGTCGGCAGCCTGCGCGCTGATTTCAAAGAGAATCACGGCATGAGCAACAAATCCGACGTGCTCGACGGCCTGCGCGCCTATCAGCATCTGGCCTATAATCGCCCGGAGAACCAGACGGAAGACGAGCTGAAGACCGCATGCGAAAATATGCGCGTGTCGTATAAGGCGTTCAAAGAAGTCAAAGGCTTGGCGGATGACATGGATCGTCGTCTGGGCAAACACATCAATCCCGAAACCGCGCGCGACGCGACGGACAAGGACTTGCAGGGGCTTATCCTGCATGGCAGCGTCAACCGTATCTTCCAGACGATCGGCGGAGATGGTTATCAGAATCTGCTCCGTGCTGATGACCGCGAGGTGCAGACCTTCAAACCCGATGAACAGACCGTGGCCAATGGCACGCGTGACCGCTTCATCACGGCGGATTTGCGCGAGATTCCGAGCAAAATCGGCAAGCCACGCACCATCGTGCAGAACATCACCAGCATCCCCAATGATGTTATGCTGGAGTTCCTTTCTGAGCGCCCCGACCTGCTCGAAGGCGCGAAAGTGACCAAAGATCACCGACAAACCTATCTCTCCGGTAATTACTTCGGTCGCTCGCAGATCGAATTCCCCATCGACCATAAACCCAGCAAGTCCATGCTCGGTGCGCTTGAGGCGCATGGTCTGGAGGATTACCAGACGCGTACGCCGGAACCCCGCGTGAAGGTGAACCGTAATAACGGCACACAGGCGCAGAACAACAACCGTGGCGGTGGCCGCCAGCAGCACCAGCCCCGCCATGGGCGTGGCGGTGGTTATAACCGTGAAGAGACCGGCGGCGATTGGGCTACCCGTCTGCAAGAAGAACTTCGCGGCGATAAGCAGCAGCGGGGACGTTAACGTGACCTCAGCAGCCGCTAAACAGCAGGAAATCCGCTTTATCACCTCAGAGGAGGCTGGGGAGCCATGCTGGTATTATGTGAAAGTTCCAGCCGAAAAGCTTTCTGCCTTCGATACTGCCAGTGCGAGCGCTGGATTTGACCCGCGCGGCTATGGCATCATCTTGGAATCCGGTTTAGGGGAACATCCTTCGCAAGATGTTGTTTCCTTCATGGAACAGGAATATGGCTTCATCACACGGTGATATGATGATTGCTGAATGCGATTAGAAACGCTCCGAATGGGGCGTTTTTTTTTATACCTAGATGTGTGGGGAGAAAATGGCGGACCCAGAGCGATTCTCTTTCGCGGCACGCGAAAGGTCTAGATTCAGTTCGAATCGCTTATGCATTGATGTAGGGGAGAAAATGGCGGACCCAGAGCGATTCTCTTTCGCGGCACGCGAAAGGTCTAGATTCTGTTCGAATCGCTTATACCTAGATGTGTGGGGAGAAAATGGCGGACCCAGAGCGATTCGAACGCCCGACCTTTTGATTCGTAGTCAAATGCTCTATCCAGCTGAGCTATGGGTCCGCAGTCTTGCGCTTGCTTTAAGTCTCGCGCTAAGAGGCTAGAAACTACCTTCCCAGCCGCAAAATACAAGTCTTTTTTTCGCTAAAACGTATTTTTGTCCACCTTCGCCGCATTTGCCCTTTTTTATTGGTGCGTTTCGTGGCATCTTCTGGCAGGAAGCAATAGCTTCAGGAAACAGGTTTTTTAAGGCGGAATCCATGACGAAATTGGCGATGAATGTAACCCGGAAACTGGCGAAAACCGCTGCGGTGGGTGCTATCCTTTGCAGCATGGCCGCTTCCGCCGCTGCGCAATCGCATAGCGATACTCCGCTGCTCGTCGTGCGTTTCAATCAGGATCGCGTTTATTATCAGCAGCCACTTTACAATGCCGTTTCCCGTGCTTTGGAAGCCAAGCCTTCCGTGCTGTTCAACATTGTCGCGGTCGTGCCGCAGACCAGCAGCGAATCCGCCAATCAGCAGGCGCAGGCGAACACACAGGCGCGTGCCGGTCAGCTGGTCGGAGAGATGGTGAAAATGGGCGTGCCGCAGAGCCGCCTTCGCGTTTCCTATCAGAAATCCACCTTCGCACAGACCCCCGAAGTCCACATCTTCGTCCAGTGATGCAAAAAGCGTTGAAAGGCGAAATCCAGACAACAAAAAACGCGCCGGTTTGACCAGCGCGTTTTTTTGTATTCCAATCCTGCTTGCGCTGCCGCTAGAAGCGGCGCGGCATCAACCCTGACGGGCTTTGAAGCGTGGGTTGGATTTGCAGATGACGTACAGACGGCCTTTGCGACGTACTACACGGCAATCTTTGCTGCGCTTTTTAGCGGATTTCAAAGAGCTCAAAATTTTCATGGCCGACTCGTTCAAATAGCGGTTAATTCGTTAGGAGTGTGATGTTTAATGGCTTTGCGCAGTGCTGTCAACGCAAAAATGATGAAAAACGCGCTGTTTCCAGCAGCTGCGCATCAATTATCAGTCGTGTTTTCGCCATGGGGCGTTTTTTCCCAGAAATGCGGGTTTTTGTACAGTTGCCAAATGGCGCGATACGCCGCCCAAGAATGCAGCAGCCAATAGAAGGGCAGCACGGGCAGGGTTGCCCATAAACTTCCCCAGCCGTTGCGCAGGATGATATAGACCGCGAAGCCGAGGTGCAGCACCAGCCCAAAGCTGAGATTGAACAGGGCTATAGGAAGCAGCCACGCGCCGAGGTCGCGGGCATCGGTTGGCAGCAGGCCGCAGAACCATGCGATGCTGAACAGCCAGAGGAACGGGGCGGTGAGGAAGACGAGGCACGGGCCGCCCACGAAGAATTGGAAGCCCCAGAAGGCCTGTGCCGACATGTTCCGCATGAGGGCGAGCGGATCGCGCATATGCACCAGCCACGTCTGCATATAGCCACGCACCCAGCGGGTACGCTGCGCCATCCACACTTTGAGGCGGGCGGGTGCTTCCTCCAGCGTCAGGGAATCGAGCATGGCGGTGCGCTGTTTGCGCATGGCGATGCGGATGCCGAGGTCGGCATCCTCCGTCACGTTGAATGGATCCCATTCCCCCGCTGCGCGCAAGTTTGCGAGGCGGAAATGGTTGCTCGTGCCACCGAGCGGAATGGGGATGCGCAAGGCTTCCAGACCGGGGAGCATATGGTCGAACCAGCTAGCATATTCCAGCGCGAAGAGTCCGGTCAGCAGGTTGCGGTCGCGGTTATAATAATTCAGCCGCGCTTGAAGACAGACGACATCGGGTGGGCTGGCGCGGAACTGCGCCACGGCCTTGCGCAGCTGCTGCGGGTCGGGCGCATCCTCCGCGTCATAGATGGTGACGAATTCGCCGCGCGCGAAATGCAGGGCGTAATTGCAGGCTTTCGGCTTGGTCTGGGGCAGGGAATAGGGCACGTGGATAAGCTGATATCCCCCGCGCGGGCGCAATGCTTTCAGCGCATCAATCGTTCGGGAATCGCTCCGCTCGACGATGAGTTTGATATCCAGTTTGGCTTTGGGATAATCCAGCGCATCCAGTGCATCAAGAAGGCGCGGCAGGCTTTCGGCCTCGTCATGAAGCGGAACGAGCACGGTATAAACCGGTAAATCCGCGGTGTCGACGGCGGGATGTTTAGTGCTGCGGTTCGGTGCTAATCCACTGTAGAAGAGCACGCCTTTTAGGAGAAGTGCGAAGAAATAGAAGAGATTCAGGCAGAGTGCTGTGCCATACAACATTTGCGAGGGGTAGAAATATAGCGCGACAGCAAGCAAGGCTAGCAGGGCGATGGATTCGCGCTTCTGGCTGCGGTTCAGCACCTGACGGGCGGATTGTTCCGGTGCGAGATTCCACAAGGCGAGGCGGCTGTGTTCATCCAATACATCCGCAAAATGCGTATCAATATGCCAGTAAAGGTCGTAGGGGGAGGTGACGGCGAAGCGGTGCGCACCGTAGTGCGTGGCTGTCCATTCGGCCAGTACATCATCGGGAGAGCAAGCAGCGATAACCAACGTGCCATCCGCTTCCCGCTTATAGGGAATCGCCTGCAAGCGGATGTAATCGCCAAGATGTTCGGGTTTCTGTAAAGCGGCATCGGCGGGGGAATCCACCAGATTCGCGAAGGGCAGGCCAAGGTGCTCCGCGATGGCGTGATGCAGCGGCAGCGGGGCGATAGCACCTTCCGCGAGGAGAATCTGCCCCAGCTTTCCGCCGCTTCGCGTTTGCGTGGCGAGGGCGGCTTCCACACGCGCTGGATTCACTAACCCCTTTGCTAGCAGCAGCTCGCCTAATGTCGCGGGATTCTGCATGTCAGAACCTGTGCCAGATGCCGAGTGTTACCCCGTCGCCATCACTGGTGTTGCGGGCTTGCAAGCGGCTATAGATTCCGAGTTGCAAGGTGGTCTGCGGTGTGACGTCGAATAGCAGGGAAACCTTGCCTTCGGTGGCATCATAATCATTCGCCGCGCCGAGGTTGGTATTTGAAAGTCCTTTCCCTTCCGCGCGTTCGATGATGAAGACTTGCGGCATCAGTGTGAAGGAATCGTTCAGGCGGATTCCGAGTGTGGCATCGATTTTCCATTGATCCTGCCATTCCCCGCCGCGCTTGCGGTATGCCGCTTCCAATTTGGCATAGTGGTGGCGGTCATAGAGTGTGAAGCCATAGCCGCCTTGCAGGCGCAATTCGGCATCGAAAGCATCCGTGCCGCTTTGCGGCTGATCGCCGGATTCATAGAATACAGGTAGTTTGACGAGTGGCTGAATGGACAGCACCGCCTGATTGCCGAACACATCCCCCTGCAAGAGGCGTTGCCGCAGGAAGAATTCACTGTCACCAAGCCCGAAGTTCGTGCGGGTGAATGTCTCTTGTGTCAGCGTGAAGAGATTCAGTTGCGTATCATCCGCCTCCAGCCAGTGAAGGAAGAGATTGGCACCCAGCGTGGTGTCCTCGTCCCAACCGTATTCCGCATAGCCGTTCAGCTCATATTTGCGGTATTCGGGGCGTTTCTGTTTCTGACCATTTCGGTGATGAAATGCGACGTGCTGAAACGGTTGAACTGCAGTGCCGTAAACCATTTCCCCTCCGGCTGCGTCCAAGCGGCATGCACAGTGAAGGGCAGAAACGACAAGACCGCCAGCAGCGTTGTGCAGGCGGTCTTGGTGATTATCCGGATGGATAAACGCATCGTTTAGTGCAGTTTTCCCTGCAGGTCATCCGCTGCGGCGCGCACCAGTTCATCACGGGTGGTGGCGGTCAGCTTGCTTTCGATGATCTGGCGGGTCGCCGCGACGGTCACATCGATGACGCGTGCTTGCACTTCCTGAAGCGCCTGACGCTCGGCCTGCTCGATTTTCTCGACGGCGAGTTTCATGCGTTTCTTCAGAGCCGCTTCGACGTTCTGCTCCGCTTCTTTGGTGATGCGGCGCGCTTCGAGGTTGGCTTTCTGCACGATCTCTTCCGCTTCCTTCAGGGATTCGCGCTGCTTCTTCTGGTATTTCGCCAGAATGGCCTGCGCTTCTTCGCGCAGCGCAGTGGCGCGCTCGATCTCTTCATTGATGGCGGCGGAA